>CANHXV010000010.1 GCA_947464665.1 Comamonadaceae bacterium | reverse complement strand
GGCTTAAATCAAGCCACATTCTCAAGGCGCCCTGGCCTTGCGTGGCGTTGACTTTCCATGGCAGATGGGGTCCTAGTTGGGACAGATTCACATCTGAAAACTCAGCATGAAGTTGGCCGCTCCAATCTTTGAAGCGGCCGGGATGTGTTGACAAGAGTCCGCGCCGCAAATCACCCAGCAACACGAATGGCTCACCCCAACCTGTTGGCGGTGTGGCATCTAGTCGCCATTGGTGGTGGCGCGCAGAGCTTCTCAAGAGCCAAGACACCTGACTCAAATGCACGCCTGTCTTGTCCTTGTCGAAGGGGTTGAGTTCGTCAGTCCAAATGACGGTGCCACCTCTAACAAAAATCTCTTTTTGTGCAAAAACCCAGTCCGCAAAGGCAGAGTCGGGTGAGTTGTCTTTTTTCAAGGCAAGGCCCGCAATGCGCCAATCGCCAGTTACGGTTCGACGAATGTCCAAGGTGGGGGATTCGATGACCAGTTGCTCGACACCAAGGTGAAGCACAGACCGTACGCTGATGGCAAAAATAACTTTGGGCAAAGTGAGCGCAGGGCGCCCCTCTGGGTCCAGCAAGCTGAGGTCATGGATTTCGAAAGTCGGCATCCAACCGGATGAAACGGCCAACAACTTGCCCATGTGGACAGGTACCCCAATGGCTTGCGTGGCTAAGTTTTCGAATTTGGGCCTGAAATCTTCAATTCGGGGCACAATCCAAAAATGCATTGTTGCCCAAGCCATTCCCAACAGAAAGCCAGCGACCAACAAAACCCACGCGGCAAAGCGCAGCGCGGTGCTGCAAACTTGGGCAAGGGTAGAAAACTTCAACATTCAAATGACGGTATGGACATAAAGACCTAGGCAGGGAATTATGACCGCCACAAGCCCATTTGAGCCAGACCCCGACATGGATTCAAAACCTTACCCGCCGCTCTCAAAAGGCTCGCGTTTTTTTCAACGTCTTCAAAGGCGCTACGCCGATGTCTTTGCAAGCTTGCCATCGGGCGTGCCGCACCGTGCTGTATTGAGTCAGGCCTACCAGCAATTGCGCAGCCAGGGCCATGAGGTGGGCCCGGCTTTGCGCATCTTGCGCCAGTGGGCAATGGCACGCCTTCTGACATTGGATTGCGAACAAGAGGCCTCACTTGCAAGCGTCACCCTGGGGGTGACCCACTTGGCCGAACTGGCGCTTGACGAAGCCTGTCAACAGGCATTTAGTGATTTGGATGAACGACACGGCGCTCCCTTGCTGGCATCTGGCGAAAGAGCGGAGTTTTGGGTGGTTGGCATGGGCAAGCTGGGTGCTCGAGAGCTCAATGTCTCAAGTGACATCGATCTCATTTATGTCTATGACGAGGATGGCGAAACAGTTGGCAATGCACAGGGCGTCGGTAAAATTTCGGTGAAAGAGTATTTCAGCCGAGCCGTTAAAGCCCTCTTCACCTTGGTGGGTGAAACCACGGAGCATGGCTTTGTTTTTCGGATGGATTTGGCACTCAGACCGAACGGCAACTCAGGGCCCAGCGTCGTCTCTTTGGGTGCTTTGGAAGAGTACTTATTGGTTCAGGGCCGCGAGTGGGAGCGGTTTGCTTGGATGAAAAGTCGTGTCATCGCACCCAGGAGCGCTCTGCAAAATGGGTCAGCTGACAAACTTCGCAGTGTCGTTCTGCCTTTTGTGTTCCGGCGGTATTTGGACTACAACGTGTTTGAGTCCTTAAGAACGCTGCACCAGCAAATTCGCGATCATGCCGCCAAGAGAAGCGCCGGACACCCCGAGCGGGCTAACGATGTCAAGCTTTCAAGGGGCGGCATTCGAGAAATTGAATTCACCGTGCAACTGTTGCAGGTGGTTCGGGGTGGCCAGTTTCCAGAGCTGAGAACGCGCCCCACCTTGGATGCCATACAACGCGTCGCCAAAGCCGGCTTAATGCCCGCAGAAACCGCTCAGGCCTTGACACTAGCCTATGAGTTTCTGCGCAAAGTGGAACATCGGATTCAATACTTAGACGATCAGCAAACACATGTGCTACCCACGCAAGATGCCGATTTGCAGTGGATTGCGCGCACCATGGGGTATGAGGAAAGCCATGATTTCCTCACTGATTTAGATGGCCATCGCGAAGTCGTGGCGCATGAGTTCGATATTTTGTTAGGGGGTGATCGTCAGTGCAAACCTTGTCAGACCACCACGGGCAGTGAGCGCCCCGAGCTAGAGGCTGTGTTGGACTTGTTTCAGGGCGAGGCCCGAGCCCGATTGGCCCATTGGCAAGACAGCCCCAAAGTCAAAAGCCTTCGAGACGATGCAAGGGGCCGATTGATGCGGCTGTTGCAGCGCACTGCGCAATGGCTTCAAGAGGGCCGAGTCGAAGAGGACGCGGTGGTCCGGATGGCAGACTGGATGGAGCCTTTGATGCGCCGCGAAAGTTACCTGGCCATGATGCTAGAGCGCCCTGCTGTCCATGAGCGCTTGCTTCGTTTGCTGGGCGCTGCCAAATGGCCAGCCCGCTATTTGGTTCAGCATCCTGGCGTCATTGATGAGCTGGCCAATGGCGCCGTCTTGCAACAAAGGTTTGTGGCGCAAGATTTTGAGTCTGAACTTCAGGCCCGACGTGCAGCTTTGAAAAGAACCCTTGAAGACGATGAAGAAAATTTGTTGAACTTGCTTCGGCGGGCTCACCATGCTGAAGTTTTCAGAACGTTGGCGCGAGATGTCGAGGGGCGCTTGACCGTAGAGCAAGTTGCCGACGATTTGAGTGCCATGGCTGATGCGGTTTTGCGCATCACTGCCGAATGGTGTTGGTCATGTTTGAAAAATCGACACCGTGAGACACCGCTGTTTGGCATTGTGGCCTACGGCAAATTGGGCGGCAAAGAGCTAGGCTATGGCAGCGATTTAGACATCGTTTTTGTTTATGAAGATGCTGATGAGCGGGCGCAAGAAGTCTATGCTGCCTTTGTCAGAAAGCTCATCAATTGGTTCACGGTAAAAACCGCAGAAGGTGATTTGTTTGAAATCGATACGGCGCTTCGCCCCAACGGAAGCGCAGGTTTGTTGGTAACCACTTTCTCCGCATTCGAAGACTACCAACAGCAAAGAGGCAGCAATACCGCGTGGACCTGGGAGCATCAGGCGATGACACGGGCGCGCTTTGTGATGGGCAATGACGCGATGGCAAACCGGTTTGACCAAGTTCGTCGGGCCGTTATCAGCGCACAACGTGATGAAACCGCGTTGACATCTGAAATCGTGACAATGCGCAACCGAGTCCGAGCTGCGCACACCATCAAGCCCGACCTTTTTGATGTCAAACACAGTCAGGGTGGCATGGTGGATGCCGAGTTTGCCGTTCAGTTTTTGGTCCTGATGCGGGCAGCTGCGCACCCTGAAATGGCGGACAATGTAGGCAATATTGCCTTGCTCCAGCGCGCAGAGGCGGCCGGTCTGCTCCCCAAGGACGTCGGCTTGAAGGCTGCAGCCGCTTACCGTGAACTGCGCCGGGTGCAACACACAGCTCGATTGAATGAGGCCCCAACTCAGGTGCCACAAGCTGAATTGCAAGAGGAAAGAAAAGCCATCTTGACGCTTTGGCGCGCTGTTTTTCCTGAATCAACAAAGGGATTAAACGGCCCGTGACAATTTAAAAAAATAGAAGTAAACTGTTCAGTCACAAAACAGATTGGACAGTTCAATGTTTAACATCAAGCGCATCAAATCCTTGGCCGCAGTGCTATGTGTGCTGGCCATGTCATCCAGTTGGGCGCAAACTGCCCCCCCGTCGGTGGCGCAGTCGGCTTCATGCCCGGCATTGTTGAACCATACATTTCCAAGACTACAAGATGAGAAACCACAATCGCTGTGTCAATACAGTGGCAAGGTGATCTTGGTGGTCAACACGGCCAGTTATTGTGGCTTCACGTCGCAATACAAGGGCCTAGAAGCGGTTTACAGCCAATACAAAGACAAAGGTTTGGTTGTTTTGGGTTTTCCGTCCAATGACTTCGCACAGGAAAAAGCCAACAACCAAGACATCGCTGATTTTTGTGAAAGCACCTTTGGTGTGAAGTTCCCGATGTTCACCAAAACAGCCGTTACGGGCGATGCGGCCGCACCCTTTTTCAAGCAGTTGGCGCAGGCCCCTGGCCAAAGACCCAAATGGAATTTTTACAAATACTTAATTGGTCGCGATGGCAAGCTGATTGACAGCTACAACAGCATGACCAGCCCTGAAAGCAAAAGCTTGGTCCAAGCCATTGAGAAAAGCCTCGCTCGAAAAGCCTCTTGAGCTTTGCATCCGCAGGTCCTGCTAGACCCCACAGAGAACAACATCTTGACGTACAAAAAGATTGCCATTGTTGGCTCAGGTATTTCGGGCTTGGCCGTTGCGCACAGCCTCCAAGGTCAAGCCGATATCACGCTGTTTGAAGCCGGCTCGTACTTTGGCGGTCATGCCAATACCGTGGACATCACCTTGCCTACGGACAAAGGCATGCTCACCTATGGCGTGGACACTGGGTTTTTGGTGTTCAACGAAAGAACCTATCCCAACCTGATCAACCTGTTTGCGGAATTGGGCGTCGAGACAGCCCTGTCAGACATGTCGTTTTCTGTGCAAGCACCCAAGGCCTGGGGCCAAGAGGCCTTGGAGTGGAGTGGTAGCGACTTAGACACCGTATTTGCACAACGCCGAAACCTGCTGAGGCCGCAGTTTTTAAAAATGTTGTATGACGTTTTGCGCTTCAACAAACTGTGTACGCGCATTGCCGAGCAGCAAACAGAAAGTGAAATGCGGCAACCACTTGCTGACTTTTTAAAACAGCATCGCTTCAGTGAGGCCTTTCAAAACTGGTATTTCTTGCCCATGATGGGTTGTATTTGGAGTTGCCCAACCAATCAAATGTTGGCTTTTCCAGTGGCCACCATGATTCGCTTTTGCCACAACCATGGCCTGATTCAAGTCAGCAACCGTCCGCGTTGGTTCACCGTCAAAGGCGGCTCAAGGAACTATGTTGAAAAAATAGTCAAAGGCATTGCCGATAAGCGTTTGAACACGCCCGTCCAAATGATTGAGCGCGACGAAGACGGGGTGCGAGTGATGACGCAAGGCCATGCTGAACGCTTTGACGAAGTGGTGCTGTGTACACACTCAGATCAAGCTTTGCGCCTCCTCAGAACGCCAAGCCAGGCCGAGGCGCAGTACTTATCGGCCATCCGCTACCAAGACAATGTGGCGATTTTGCATACCGAAGAAAAAGTGCTGCCAAGCAGACGCAAGGCCTGGGCGGCATGGAATTATGTGCGCGCAGAAAATCATCAACAAGAAAGCAGCAGAGTGTGTCTGCACTATTTGCTAAACAAATTGCAACCGTTGCCCTACGCCCAAGCGGTTGTGGTTTCGCTCAATCCAACGCAAGCCATCGATCCGAAAAAAATCATTCAAACCATTGATTACGCGCACCCCGTGTTTGATTTGCCAGCCATTGATGCGCAACAACACCTGCACCAAATACAAGGACAACAACACACTTGGTATGCAGGTGCTTGGTTGGGCTATGGCTTTCATGAAGATGGCTTGAAATCAGGTCTGTCGGTGGCCAGAGAACTGCTCAAGAGGGTCAATGCATGAGTACGGGTGGCGTACTCTTGGGACATGGCCAAGTGCGCCATGTTCGCTTGCGACCGGCGCGACATGCTTTTGATTACAGCGCTTATTTTTTAATGCTACCGATGCGGCGTTTGCAGGCCTTAGCGCGCAGCCATTCAAAAAATGACACGTCAAATCAAACAGAACTGTCCATCAACAGATCAGGCCTGTTGTCGTTTTTTGAGACCGATCATGGAGATGGTCGCCAACCCGAAAACGGCGGCGCCTTAGCCTGGGTCGAAGAGCTGCTTGAAAGTGAAAACATCCACGATGCCAAGGGAGAAATTTGGCTTCAAACATTTCCCAGAGTGTTGGGCTATACCTTCAAACCCGTGAGCTTTTGGTATTGCCATCGATCTGACAATACGTTGGCCGCCATCTTGGCTGAAGTCCACAACACCTTTGGGGAGCGCCATTGCTATTTGTTGCCAGAACCGAAATTTGGCCGAACGGAGCACGCCAATAAGATTTTTCACGTCTCCCCTTTTTGTGATGTCAATGGTCAATATGAATTCAGGTTCATGCGCACGTTTCAAGCAGATGCTGAACGCGTCGTCGCTCGGGTTGACCATGGCGATGACAACGGCCCTTTGATTCAAACCAGCATCAGCGGTGTTTTGCTGCCGGCCACGCGCGAGGAAATTCGACGTACTTTTTGGCGCTATCCCCTCTTCACATTTGCCGTGATGCTTCGCATTCACTGGCATGCCCTGCTACTTTGGCTTAAACGCGTGCCTTTCTTTTCCAAGCCAGAACCACCCTCTGAATTGGTTTCACGCGGACAAGCGTCTCCAACGATTATTTCCAAAATCAGCTGAACATGAACACCAGCCCTTCAACCAGCACGTCATTTGAACTTCAGTCTGCCCCCATGGCAGTTCGCAGAGTTTTGCAATTGCTTGAAAAAATGGAACACGGCACTTTGACAGTCCAGTTTCCCGATCGCAGCACCAAAGTGTTTGGTAAATCTTCAGCCCTTCACGCCGCCATCAGCCTTCAAAACTGGAACGTCTTCACGGCCAGCCTGAAGTCGGGCGACATCGGTTTTGCAGAGACGTACATTGCCGGTGATTGGGGCACGCCCTCATTGAGCGACTTGCTACGGGTCATGATTCAAAACAGACGCGTGGTTGACGAGTTGATTTTTGGCACTTGGTGGGGCCGAATGGCTTACCGCATCAAACACTTGCTCAATCGCAACCACAAAGCCAACAGCCGAAAAAATATTCATGCGCATTACGACTTGGGCAATGCGTTTTATGAGCTTTGGTTAGATGGCACCATGAACTATTCTTCGGCCTTGTTTGAAGGTGATTACAAGCAAAGCATGGGCGATGCACAGCGCGCCAAGGTTCGACGCGCACTGCGTATGACCGATGTTGGCGTGGGATCGCGGGTGCTGGAAATTGGCTGTGGTTGGGGTGCTCTGGCCGAAATGGCTACGATGGATTTTGGCGCCAGTGTGACCGGCGTGACATTGTCGACCGAGCAGCTTGCTTTTGCCAATGCGCGAATGAAGTGGAATGGCAAATCTGAAAAAACAGACTTGCGCTTGCAAGATTACCGCGACATTGATGACGGCCCGTATGACGCCATTTGCTCGATTGAAATGATTGAAGCGGTTGGCAAAGAGTTTTGGCCGACCTACTTTCAAACAGTGAGCCAACAATTGAAGCCTGGCGGCAAAGCTTGCATTCAAAGCATCGTGATTGACGATGCGCTGTTTGATCGCTATTTGAAGTCGACAGACTTTATTCAACAATACATTTTTCCTGGAGGGTGTTTGCCAAGCCCTTCAGAGTTCAGAAGACAAGCCCGCTTGGCAGGCTTAGAGGTGATCGACGAGCTGAAATTTGGGCCCGATTACGCAGAAACTTTAAGACGCTGGCGCCACGACTTTACGGCCCAAGAGGCGCAAGTCTTGAAGTTGGGATTTGACACCCAGTTTTTGCGCCTTTGGGAGTTCTATTTGGCTTATTGCGAGGCTGCATTTGATGAGGCCAACACGGATGTCATTCAGTTCACCTTACAGAAAAAACATTGAGATGCATGCTCTTCGCCGTCAGCGTTATTTTTCAGCTGGCATTGCGTTGATCGCATGCCACTTGGCTTTGAATTTGGTACATGCCTCACCAGCCTTGCTGCCTGGGGTTCAACCTTTGCCCCAAAAACGCTTGAGCATCTGGGGCTTTGACATTTATGACGCGCGACTGTGGGTGCGCCCCGGCTTTTCCATGTCAAGCTATTCAGCGCACGCCTTCGTTTTGGAGTTGTCTTACTTAAGAAGTCTGGAAGGCGCGGCCATTTCAAAAAGGTCCATTGATGAAATGCGCAAAGTTGGCGCCTTCTCGCGTGATCAAGAAAATATGTGGCTGAAAGCCATGTTAGATATTTTTCCCAATGTTCAAAAAGCTGACCGACTTCAGGCGGCTTATATCCCTAACGCAGGCACAGAATTTTTCTTGAACGATAAAGTCATTGGCCGCATACAAGACCCTTTGTTTGCGCAACTGTTTTTTGGAATTTGGTTGCACGAATCAACCACGGCGCCTGATCTTCGGCAAGCTTGGTTGAAAGGTCTATGAGCGCACTTGAACACGTCACGCACAAGCAAAGCATGGGCTATGGCTTGTTGGCATTGCCTTTGGCTTTTGTGGCATTGCCCATGTACGTGAATTTGCCGCATTTCTATGCCACTCAGTTTGCAGTGCCCTTGACAAGTTTGGGGGCCGTGTTGCTTTTCAGTCGTTTGATAGACGCCTTGGTAGACCCCATGCTAGGACGCTTGAGCGATGCGCTTTACTTGCGCTCTTCTTTGAGCGTGTTGGGCGCCGCCTTCGCCTATGCAATGGGTTTGTTGTTGTCATTTGCAGCCCTCTTTTTCCCGCCCATGTTCACAGACCCTTTTGACTATGTCATCTGGGTGGGCGTGTGGGTGACTTTTTGCCACCTTAGCTACAGTGGGATCAGCATCCTTCATCAAGCGTGGGCCTCAAGACTGGGCGGCGGCGCAAGCCAACAAAGCCGGGTTGTCGCATGGCGCGAGGGCGCAGGCTTGGCGGGTGTTGTCATCGCATCCGCGTTGCCCGTGATGGCCGGCTGGCTCTCAACCACTGCTTTTTTGGGCCTGATGCTGTTCTTGGGCCTGGTGGCTTGGTCACGCGTACTGCTTCAAACACTGATTCAGAAAGACAGCCAGACTGAGCTTTCAGACAAAGACAATTACCTTCCACTGAGGCAAATCAGTTTTCGCAAACTGCTCTGGGTGTTCTTGTTAAATGGCATTGCCAGTGCCGTGCCTGCAGGGCTGGTGATGTTTTTCATCGAAGATCAAATTCAGGCATCTGCTGCCATGTCGCCCTTGTTTTTAGGCGTCTACTTTTTGTCAGGCGCGCTGTCATTGCCCTTGTGGCTCAAACTTGTGCGGACACAAGGCTTGGCCAAGGCGTGGTTGATTGGAATGGCCTTGGCCATCATGAGTTTTGGCAGCGTTGTTTTTTTAGGCCCAGGCGACGAAATCGCTTTTTTGGCGATTTGTTTGGCATCAGGCATCGCCCTGGGCGCAGACTTGGTGGTGCCTGCTGCCTTACTGAACCGAGTGATTGACAAACTGGGACATCGAGGTCGTGCGGAAGGGCTTTATTTGGGCTGGTGGAACCTGGCCAGCAAATTGAATTTGGCTTTGGCCGCCGGCCTGTGTTTGCCCCTGCTTTCCCATTGGGGTTACTCGCCAGGCACTCAAACTGCAGAAGGTTTGAGGGCTTTGTCTTTGGCTTATGGCGTATTGCCATGTGTGCTGAAGCTCTTGGCATTGGCCGTGTTGTTTGTGTTTTGGATTCAACCGTCGGCGCAGCAGCCGGCATCTAGGAGTGATTGATGAACAGACGACTGTGGTTACAAAATATGACGCAAGGCTTGAGCGCGCCATTTCTAGCGCGTGCAAGCACGTTTGGTTTGGCCGCTGGCAGCGCGCTGGCGTTATCGGCTTGTGCGGGCCCTCAAATTTCTGACTATGCGGCTCAAACACCTGCTTTAGATTTGCGCACGTACTTCAACGGGACGGTGGATGCATGGGGGCTATTCACCGATCGAAGTGGCCGCGTGGTCAAAAGATTCACCGTGGTCATGGATTGCAAGTGGCAAGGTGATGAAGGTGTACTGGATGAAGCCTTTACGTATTCAGACGGCACAAAAGAGCGCAGGATCTGGCGCTTGAAAGCCCTGCCCAATGGCCGATACGAAGGCCGAGCAGACGATGTGGTGGGCATGGCGTCAGGTCAAACCCAAGGCAATGCGTTTCAATGGCAATACACACTTGCTTTGCCCGTTGACGGGTCTGTGTGGCATGTTCAATTTGACGATTGGATGTATTTGATGGACGACCGAGTGATGTTGAACAAAGCTGTTATGAGCAAGTTGGGCGTGACCTTGGGCGAAGTCACCTTGTCCTTCACTCGGCGCGAACCCCTCGCCGCCGGAGGCAAGCCATGAGTCTTCAGGCTGCCAAAATGACACCGCCAGTCGGCAACGCCACGGCGCCATTGGCGCCCACCAAGCGACGATGGGGGGCTCCGCTGAATCAGCCGATTCAAAATTGGCAAGGGCGCCGAGTTTGGTTGGTTGGTGCTTCAAGCGGAATTGGTTTGGCTTGTGCAAAAGCATTGAACGCCGCGGGCGCAAATGTGATTGTGTCGGCGCGTGAAGTGGGCGCCTTGACTGAGTGGGCTGAAACTTGTAACAAAGAGGGCTTGCCCGTTGAGTTAATGGCGTTGGACGTGACCGATGCTTTGCAAGTGAAATATGTTGCCCGCCAAGTTGCGACAGGGGGCCCTTTGGATTTCGTGCTGTATTGCGCTGGACACTACCGCGCACAACGTGCCACCGAATTTGATTTGAAGGACATGCTGCGGCATCAGGATGTGAATTACAACGGCATGTTGCGTGTTTTGGATGCCGTCTTGCCCATGTTTTTACAGCAAGGATGTGGCCACATCAGTTTGGTGAGCAGTGTGGCGGGTTGGCGGGGATTGCCCAATGGCTTGGCCTATGGTCCCACCAAGGCTGCCATGACGCATCTCGCAGAAACCCTTTACATGGATTTACAAGACAAAGGGATTGGTGTCAGTGTGATTAACCCAGGCTTTGTGGCAACGCCCCTGACCGCCCAAAACAACTTTCAAATGCCTGCACTCATTTCACCCGAAGAGGCTGCGAAAGCCATGTTGGCAGGATGGTCCGAAGGCTTGTTTGACATTCATTTTCCCAAGCGATTTACAGCATGGCTCAAGCTGTTGCGTCTTTTGCCTTATCGCGTTTATTTTGCGTTGGTTCGACGTTTTACCGGACTTTGACCATGAGCCCGCGCGAAACATTTGCACAAATTGCGCAGTTCTTTGAAGATCTGGATCCGCAGAATTTGGCGCAACTGAAAAACTTTTACAGCCCTGCTGCGCAGTTCAAAGATCCCTTCAACCAGGTTCAGGGCATCGAAGCCATTGAGCAGATTTTTCTGCACATGTACGAGTCTCTTGAGAACCCTCGCTTTGTGATCACAACGCAGGTGGTCGACGGCCATCAAGCGTTTTTGACTTGGGATTTTAAATTTCGGTTCAAGCGTTTTGACACCATCACGGAGCAAGTGGTGAAGGGTACCACTCACTTGGTTTTGGACGATCAATTGCGCATCACCTTGCACCGAGATTATTGGGATGCTGCTGAGGAGCTTTATGAAAAGCTTCCTTGGGTGGGCGGCTTGATGCGCTGGCTCAAAAAGCGCGCCAATAGCAACTGATTACTTGGGCAAGCTGTCAATGAAGCTGTGACGCTGCATCAGCTTTTCGTGCAGTTTGTCAAGGTTGGGGTACGTGTTGCGCCACTCAATACTGGGGAAGCGGAAGTCCAAATAGCCCAGCGCGCAACCAACCGCAATGTCTGACAAACTAAGCTGTGCACCTGAACAGTAGGGCTTGTCTGCCAAACCTTGCGACATGGCGCGCAGAGCCTCGGCTATTTTGCCAAGTTGGCGGTCTATCCAGAGCTGACTGCGTTGCTCAGGAGGTCGGTGTACCCACGCAGCCTCCATGCGAGCCAATATCGCCGCATCAAGCAGTCCATCGGCCAAGGCCTCCCAGGTTTTCACTTCTGCGCGTTCCCGGCCATGGGCTGGAATTAATTTGCCAACGGGTGATAGCGTGTCCAGATATTCCACAATCACGCGGGAGTCAAAAACTGCTTCGCCGCCCTCAAGCACCAAGCAAGGCACCTTGCCCAGCGGGTTGGAGGTATGGATGGTGGTGTTGGCAGACCAAACATCTTCTGCGACCATGCGGTAGTCCAATTTTTTTTCTGCCATCACGATGCAGACTTTGCGGACATAAGGACTTGTGGGTGAGCCGATCAATTTCATGGTTTGTTCTTGTCAAAAAGAGTCGAAAAGCAGGGCTTATGGTGTTGCATTCTAGAGGAATCCAAAGGGGGTTTCCTTGTAAGGGCTAGAACTTACAATGTGGGCATGACTTCTTCTCCCATCTCCGCCCTTTCTCCGTTGGACGGTCGTTACGCCAACAAACTCAATGCTTTGCGACCCCTCATGAGCGAGCTGGGCTACATGCATCGCCGTGTGCAAGTTGAGATTGCATGGTTCATGGCCATGTCGGATGCGGGTTTTACAGAGTTCAAACCTTTGTCTTTGGGTGCCAGGCGCTACTTGACGGGCCTGGTCACGCAATTTTCTGAGCAAGATGCCTTGGCCATCAAGGACATTGAGAAGACCACCAACCACGATGTGAAAGCGGTTGAGTATTGGATCAAATCCAAATTCAAAGACCGTCCCGAGTTAGAGCAGGCCTCGGAATTTGTGCATTTTGCGTGCACCAGCGAAGACATCAACAACACCAGCCATGCTTTGCAACTCAAGGGTGCAAGGCAAAAAGTTATCTTGCCTGCGCTCGATGAAATCATTGCGCAGTTGCGAAGCATGGCACATGCCTATGCAGCCGTGCCCATGTTAAGCCGAACGCACGGGCAGACCGCGAGCCCCACCACCGTTGGCAAGGAGTTCGCCAATGTGGTGGTCCGATTGCGCAACACGCGGGAGAAAATTGCGGCGGTGCCACTCAAAGCCAAAATGAATGGCGCAGTTGGCAATTACAACGCGCACCTTTCAGCTTGGCCTGATTTTGATTGGGAAGCTTTTTCAAAATCTGTCGTCGAAATGCCAGAGTCCACAGAGACGGGCGCTTCCGCAGAACACTGGGGCTTGGGTTTGTCGTTTCAGCCCTACAGCATTCAAATTGAACCGCATGATTACATGGCCGAGTTGTTTGATGCTGTGGCGCGCACCAACACCATCTTGATTGATTTGTCTCGCGACATTTGGGGTTATGTGAGCTTGGGTTATTTCAAGCAGCGCTTGAAAGATGGCGAGATTGGCTCGTCCACCATGCCCCACAAAGTCAACCCCATCGACTTTGAAAATGCAGAAGGCAATTTGGGTTTAGCCAACGCCGTGCTCAAACACTTGTCAGAAAAACTGCCTGTTAGCCGCTGGCAGCGCGACCTCACCGACTCCACCGTCTTGCGCAACATGGGCGTGGCACTGGGATACACCACATTGGCTTATGCCTCCCTCATGACGGGCTTGAAGAAACTGGAGTTGAACGAAGAAGCCCTGGCACAAGATTTAGAGGCCTCATGGGAGGTCTTGGCAGAGCCTATTCAAACGGTCATGCGGCGCTATGGTGTGCAGGGCGCTTACGAGAAATTGAAAGAAGTGACGCGCGGTAAAACAGTGACGGCAGAGGCTTTGCACGGACTCATTCGCCAACTTGAAATACCGCAAGCAGAAAAAGATCGATTGTTGGCCTTGACGCCCGGCAGCTACATTGGCAAAGCCATAGAGCTGGCCCGACGCGTTTAATCGGGCCTCATCGAGTTCATACCCCATGGCCCTCAAGTCTACGATCTACAAAGTCAATCTTTCAATTGCCGACATTGACAACAGCTACTATGCTGACCATGCCCTGACCCTGGCGCGCCACCCAAGCGAAACCGACGAACGCATGATGGTCCGCCTATTGGCGCTGGCCCTCAACGCCTTCAAACTACAAGCCGATTTAAGTGGCGATGGCGTGTTGGCGTTTGGTTCGGGCTTGTCCGATCCCGATGATCCCGATTTGTCTTTGCGAGACTTCACGGGGCGAACGCGCTTGTGGGTGGAAGTCGGTCAGCCCGAAGACAAACCCTTGAACAAGGCTTGTCAAAAAGCCGATGCCGTCATGGTGTATTGCTTTAACCATGCTGCAGAAGTTTGGTGGCGCGGTATTGAAAACAAGCTTTCTCGCATGGAAAAGCTTCAGGTGTGGCGAGTCCCCACAGAAGCGAGCCAGGCCTTGGCCCAGTTGGCAGAGCGAAGCATGCAATTGCAAGCAACAGTGCAAGAGGGGGCCCTTACTTTGAGCAATTCAAAAGACAGCGTGCACCTTGAAGTAGTGCGTTGGAAATAACTCAGCTCGTAAAACCTAAGGGCACTTGCGCCTCTGCCGCTGCACGTGACAAGCTGCGATCTTCAGCCGCACGCTCTGCATAGCGATTGAATCGCCATGAGGTGCCATCTACCGTGATGCGGCGCCACACAGACCTTTTTTCCCCTGGACTCATTTCGGTCCAATACTGAACCTCTTCAAAAGTACGACCACACCCTTTGCATTCGGGGTCCCCTTGTGAGGTAGAGCAAATGGCAATGCAGGGCGTGTCTGGTGTGCTGGCATACCAAGTTTGCCAAGCTTCCGCTGCAGCAAGGGGCAAAGTGAATTCGTCGGCCTCATCCTCTTTGAAAAAAACCATCAAGGCATAAATTTCTGCCAGTGCTCTTAACTCTCGCGGCAGAGTGACGCCGTCTGGAGAGGGGTTTTTTTCGCGCCAGTAATTGATGGCCGCTTCGATGTCGGTGATGTGAATGCCAGCCATAAGTACTTTGAAGGGGGATCGCGATCATAGCGGTTTGTGAAAAGCGTTTTCTAAGAGTGATGCTGCAAGCGCTTGCATGCTCTAAAAGTGCTTTGAGAATTTAAGATCTGTAGACCATGACCTATTTGGTATACAAAAAAGGAAATTTTAATGTACGCAAGCGCTAGTTTTCGCGCCAACAACTCAGACTTGGGCGCATTCGTTTTGTGGCGTGCCACAGGCCTTGACTTATCAGGGGGACCACATTTTGTCGTTTGGGGCTTGGTAGAGCTTGGCTTGATTTTTCAAGCTCAGCTCAACCTCCAAACCCTATTTGTCAAAGAGGACGTCATTGAGGACGTTCAAGCAAGCGAAGTTTTGGCGAAAGCTTTGACCCCATTAGGGGCGCCCATTAACTTGGTTGGGGTCATGGAGCTGTCAGGTGTTTTGAACACCGACTTTATTTGAATGAACAAAGGAAACAAAATGCAAGAATGCAATATCGAAGACACACACCAAGTTCAAGGTGGTGGATTTTGGGATTTTTTGAAATTTGACTCAGGCACCTCTGATGGTGCAAGACAAGATGGGAATGCGCTGGGTGCTGGCTGCGGCACCGCAAAAAGTGACGCCTTTGTGCCCGACATGTTATTTGGCATCGATGTGTCGCAAGCTTGCTTTCAGCACGACCAAAGCTACGCAACCTGTGGTTTCAGTCGGGCCACGGCCGATACCAATCTGTCCATCAACATTCTGAAAGACTGCAACGCACAAGGCGGCAATGCTTTGACTTGCAACGTCATTGCGGGTGTTTACAGCGTCAGCGTTTCCTTGTTTGGTGCCAGCGCTTTCAAACAGGCGCAGGCGCAAAGTTGTTATTGAGTCAAGACAAGCACAGAGAACATCAAGTGAATTACACGCGCAAATACCTCAGACTGTTTTGGACTTTGGTGTTGGGTTTTGGCTTGATGTTCTCGTCAGGGTGTTCCACAGAATTTTTTGTGGACAAAGGTCATGTCGATTGGGTCGGCGGCATTTCCTTTGACATCAAGCCGCCGTATTTGAATGAAAAAAAGGCTTTCAATTTGAGAGGGGAAAACTTGAGCCCCTGGCAACTTCAACAAATTTCGGAGGCCATGCCCTTCATTGCGGCTTTCACAAACGCCCAACTTGGTAATGGCATTGCACGCTCGCTGTTGCCGGCATCTGAAATCAAGCTTAGATCAATTCGTGAAATTCAAAACTTAAATTTGGACACCTTCCTTGCTGTGAAAACTATTCAAAATTGGCAGGTCACAGCGCATCAAATTCAATTCAACATCGATTATTTTTACACAGGCCGTGACGGTTATTTTGTGTACTACAGAGACAACTACATCTTTAAGCCAAACAACCGAAAGTGGGCGTTTGAAAAACATGCCAAAACAGAGCCAGAAGGTATTTTGGTCTGTGACAAAAGCCCCCAAGGATGGCGCGTTTGTGTGCCGCTCAATCGAGCAACGGCAGATTGACGAGCACCCTTCAGCGGTCACGTTCTAACATTTGCTCTCGCAGAATGCCTTGTGCAAATCTCAATCTTGCATCCACGATGGACGCTTCAATGTGATCGCCCATTTGCGATGGCCCCTGTCTAGAAGCATCTTGAGCCGCTCTGAATCGGTCTACCGCTGCACTAAAATCCATGCGTGCAATTTGCACCTCACCTTCAGCGCGCAAGGACGCCAATGGCCGACCATGTGCAGCCAAAGCGCTTGCCAGCACTTGCCATGCTTGGGCATCTTGCGGTGTTTGCAAAACCAAAGCTTGAAGTGCTGAAATGCTGTTGGCCAAGAGCAGTGATGTCTCAACCGAAGCTGAAGTTGCATGCAAGCGAGCGCTTGCCTGTGCCAAGGTAATGAGTTCTGGCCGAGGCCAAAGCTTGCTGGCCTGATTGGCAGTTGCACTTAAAGCGCGCACCGCGCCGCGCATGTCATCCTCTTTGAAAGCCAGCTCTGATTCAAATAAACCAATTAAACGCAGTGCATTCACGTGATCCCCCGCAGCTTGACGCATGCGCGGTATCAAAGCGCGGGCCTGAGCCATATCTCGCAATTGCATCCAAGATAAAGCGGCACCATATAAAACGCCCATGCGCTTGGTTAGTACTTGCTTGTCGCTCTGTGTGTCAGCAGCTTCAGTGGCCCAAGCTCGAAGTGCGTCGACGCCAGGCTGAGCTAAAACGCGAGCCCTAGACGAGATCATGGCTTGTATCAGATCGCTTTCCAAGTTGGCAGGACGCGGCGTTTGCAGTTGTTGACGCGACTGCATATCGGCCATGCGCTCACTGCTTAAGGGGTGGCTTCGAAGATAGGGGAAAGAGCCGTTGTCGTTCAAACCAGCTGCTTGCTGCAATTTGCCAAACATGGTGACAAAGCCGAGCGTGTCAAAGCCAGCTTCAGACATCACACCATAACCAATTCGATCGGCTTCACGCTCCATGTCACGAGAGAAGTTCAACTGAGATTGTGCGGCCATGGCTTGGCCGCCCACAATCATGGCCTGCGCGCCTTGTGCGCTTTTGCTGGCGGCCAACATGCCCAAGATCATCGCACCCATCAGCCAGGGCGTCATACGTGCTTGATCACCCATTGACCTGGAAATATGTCTTTGCGTGACATGGCTCAACTCATGGGCCATCACAGAAGCCAACTCATCGCGAGTGGTCACCACACTGATCAGTCCTAAGTGAATGCCCAAGTAGCCACCTGGTAAGGCAAATGCGTTCACCGATCGATCGCGCCCGATCAAAATTCTCCAAGCAAAGCGTTCTTGTACTTCGGGCGATAACTCGCCACGCGCTTGAGCGCCCTTGACAAGTGGTTGCCATATATTCTGCAAATACTCATCTAAGACTGGATCTTCCAGATAATCAGGGTCTCTGTACAACTCGCGCGCAATGCGATCCCCTAATTTGCGTTCAGCACTTAAAGTGATGTCCGCGCCATCGCCCAAAGCGGGAAGGCCCCCCGTTGGCGCTGATATCTGCAACTGCGAACAAACCGGCGTAATCCAAAGGGAGAGGGCCAACAAAGCCAGCAGGGGCTTAGATTTTGGGGACGCAAGCTTCAAAGTATTTGTACCTACGAGGATGGAGAATCCGAAAACCGTATCATGCTCGAACTACGTCAACCGTTTGTAAATGGTTTTTACCAATTTTTCAGCCAATTGTCATGTCTCATTCTCTCCCAAAAACACCATCACCATTGACACATTTTGACGCTCAGGGCCAAGCACACATGGTCGATGTGGGTGCTAAAGCCGCCTCGCACCGTTTGGCAGTCGCTACGGGCCGAATCCAAATGTTGCCAAGTACATTGGCTTTGGTCCAAGCTGGAACTGCTAAAAAGGGTGATGTTTTAGGCATTGCACGAATTGCGGGAATTCAGGGTGCCAAGCGAACCTCTGACTTGATTCCTTTGTGTCACCCCTTGGCTCTCACACGTGTTGCCGTGGAGTTTGAAGTATTGTCAGAAAACAGCATTCCTACCATCGTTTGCAATGCGACCGCAGAAACAGTGGGCCCCACAGGCGTTGAAATGGAAGCCCTCACCGCAGTGCAAGTGGCCCTGCTCACTATATATGACATGTGCAAAGCCGTTGATCGCGGCATGACCATTACCGATGTGAAGCTGTTAGAAAAGCAAGGCGGAAAGTCGGGGCATTGGGTGGCAGGTAAGTGACTACAAACCTGTCTGCGCTGTCGGAGAACTGAATTTTGATATCCGACTCTTTGTTCACTACCAGCATGTTGGGGAAGTTGACCCCATCCGAGATGGGTGCCAAGTCTTTAACGGCTCGAAGCCCAGTTTCATCATTTGCGGTGCAATGGTCATGGGGCCGATAGAGCCCAGCAAAATGACAGAGCCATCTGCCACGCCGTTGGCCGCTTGCTGGTGAACGATGTTCCCGCGAGCACCTGCTTTGTTTTCCACAATGACGTTTTGACCCATGTTTTCGGTGAGCTTTTTTTGCAATCAAAAGGGCAGCCGCATCTGCTCCACCACCCGGGGCAAAGTCGACGAACAGGGTGAAAGGACGCTTGGGTGCGGGCCTGTTTGCTGGTACAGATTTAGACGGCACCCTTACAAGAATTGGGCAGGTATTTCACGTCCAGTGGGTTGGCTGCTGCTGGGCCGCACTGCCAAGCGTTGATAGATTTGCCGCCGTCGGTGGTGCCATTGAAAAGATTGTTGCCTGTTTGAACGGGGATGAGTGACAAGGCATTGGCCGTAGCACTGGTATTGCCGCGCAGGGTGTTGGGATTGCCGCTGACGGTGATGACACCATTGGCGTCAACGGAAATACCACTGACGTATTTGGAGATTTGTGTTTCACATGCTCTTGGTAATGCGGAGCTGACATCGGCTTGGGATGCCGTGCTGACCGTTTCGGTAACGGCCGTTTTGCACTGCGTTGCGGCCAGCATCATTTCAGAGACTTTGGCGCGCACGGCGTAGTCTTGGTAAGCAGGCAACGCCAAGGAGCCTAACACCCCGATGATGGCAATGACCACCATGAGCTCGATCAGGGTAAAGCCGCGAAAGTAGTTGGAGCGTTGTCGTGTCATGGTGTTCCTAGGTGTTGGTTAATTTTAATCTTCACAGCTCTAATTAGGACGTAAAAAAGCCGACCATGGAGGTCGGCTTGGCTACAAATGCTTGCGATCAATCAAACGGACTCGTCTGACTTTTCTTCGCTTGCATGCTTTGTTTGAAAATACTTGCCAATCGCCAACACTGCCAAGGCACCAGCTGTTGCTGCGACGTAATGAAGCCAAGGATTGGCTTCTGAGAATTCACGAAGCACCACATCACTGGCAATGGTTTCACCGCCGACCCAACCAATGAGGCAGGCACCAAATGTGACAATGATAGGAAAGCGAGCCATGAGCTTGATCATGATGGCGCTGCCAAAAACCACCATTGGAATACTGATGGCCAGACCCAACATGAGCAAGGTGGTATTGCCCTTGGCGGCAGCGGCAACAGCAATCACGTTGTCCAAGCTCATGACCAAGTCGGCAATCAGAATGGTTCTGATAGCGACCATCAAGCTGGCTTTTTCTACATCGCCCTCTTCTTCATCGCCATCTTCACTTAAGAGCTGTGCGCCGATGTACAAAAGCAGGATGCCGCCAATGATTTGCAAGTAAGAAAGCTCAAGCAGCGCCGCAGCAACAACTGTCAAGGCGATTCGTAGCACCACGGCTGCACCAGAACCAAACAAGATGGCTTGTCGTTGTTGATTTTCAGGCAAGGAGCGTGCGGCCAAGGCAATCACCACAGCGTTATCGCCCGATAAGATGATGTTGATCCAGACGATCTTCATCAGGCCGATCCAAAAGTCGGCGTTTTGTAACATTTCCATGTCAGTCCCTTTTCATTTTTAGTAGGAATAAGAACTGACCTCAAAGGGCCAGTTCTTTTGTCGGGACCTGAATTTTAACGGCTTGACTGCGCCGTGGTGTGCGTAAAACTGCTTATGGAGATTAAAGCATGGCCTTGAGCAAACGGCCCATTTCGGAAGGATTGCGGGTAATTTTGAAGCCGCACTCTTCCATGATGGCCAATTTGGCATCGGCTGTGTCGGCGCCGCCAGAGATCAAGGCACCGGCGTGGCCCATGCGCTTGCCAGCTGGTGCGGTGACGCCAGCAATAAAGCCAACAATCGGTTTTTTCATATTGTCTTTGCACCAGCGAGCAGCTTCTGCTTCGTCAGGGCCGCCAATTTCGCCGATCATGATCACAGCATCGGTGTCGGGATCTTCATTGAAAGCGCGCATCACGTCGATGTGCTTCAAGCCGTTGATGGGGTCGCCACCAATACCGACCGCAGATGATTGACCCAGACCAATTTCAGTGAGTTGTGCCACTGCTTCATAAGTCAATGTGCCTGAACGTGACACCACGCCAATACGACCCTTGCGGTGAATGTGACCGGGCATGATGCCGATCTTGATTTCATCGGGGGTGATCAAACCTGGGCAGTTAGGGCCCAGCAGCAAAGTTTTCTTCCCGCCAGCAGCTTCTTTGGCGCGCATGCGATTGCGCACTTCGAGCATGTCACGGACAGGAATGCCTTCGGTAATGCAGATAGCCAAGTCGAGGTCGGCTTCAACGGCTTCCCAGATGGCAGCGGCTGCGCCTGCAGGCGGCACATAAATCACAGAAACCGTAGCGCCTGTGTTGGAAGCCGCTTCTTTGACCGAGGCGTAAATGGGAATGTTGAAGATGGATTCGCCCGCTTTTTTGGGGTTCACACCTGCAACGAAGCAGTTTTTACCGTTAGCGTACTCTTGGCATTTTTCAGTGTGGAACTGACCGGTCTTGCCGGTAATACCTTGGGTAATGACTTTGGTGTCTTTGTTGATAAAGATAGACATGTAATTAACCTTTCACCGCTTTAACGGCAGCTTGTGCTGCTTCTGCCATGGTGT
>CANHXV010000009.1 GCA_947464665.1 Comamonadaceae bacterium | reverse complement strand
GGTGGTGGCGTCAGCCGACGCATTGAAGGCGACGACCGGGCCGAACTCAAAGAAGCCATGGACCAGTTGGAATATCCCCTAGGGATGTCCATCATTGCCCGCACCGCAGGCATTGGTCGCAGCGCGCCAGAACTGCAATGGGACTTGAACTACTTGCTCAAGTTGTGGTCTGCCATCGATGGCGCCACACAAGGTGCCAAAGGCGCCTTCCTCATTTACCAAGAATCTAGCTTGGTGATTCGCGCCATTCGCGATTACTTCAACAGTGACATCGGCGACATCCTGATCGACACCGACGACATCTACGATCAAGCTCAGCAGTTCATGAGCCATGTAATGCCAGAGTTTGCACCTCGCGTGAAGCGCTACCGCGACGATGCACCGCTCTTTAGCCGTTTCCAGATTGAGCATCAAATTGAATCAGCTTATGCGCGCACTGTGCAACTGCCATCTGGCGGCGCCATCGTCATTGACCACACAGAAGCACTGGTCTCGGTCGACGTGAACTCTGCACGCGCCATCAAAGGTGGCGACATTGAAGAAACCGCTACGCGCACCAACCTTGAAGCCGCCGACGAAGTTGCACGCCAAATGCGCTTGCGGGATTTGGGTGGCCTGATCGTCATTGATTTCATTGACATGGAAGAGTCCCGCAATCGGCGTGATGTCGAGAACCGTTTGCGCGATGCCCTGCGTCAAGACCGTGCTCGCGTCCAGTTCGGCTCTATCAGCAAATTTGGTCTCTTAGAGATGAGTCGCCAACGATTAAAGCCTGCACTGGCGGAAGGCTCTTCTATTCCATGCCCTCGTTGCGGCGGCTCCGGCCACGTGCGCGACACCGAGAGCTCAGCTTTGCAAATTTTGCGAATCATCCAAGAAGAATCCATGAAGGACAACACCGCTGCAGTGCATGCCCAAGTGCCTGTGGAAGTGGCTTCGTTCTTGTTGAACGAAAAGCGTCCTGAGATTGCCAAGATTGAATTGAAACAGCGCATCAATGTGCTGCTGGTGCCCAATAAATCGATGGAAACACCGCATTACAAGCTAGAGCGTTTGAAGCACGACGACCCCCGCTTGGACAACATTGAAGCCAGCTACACCATGGCTGAAGAGGTGGAAGACCCCACCACAGTAACGCGACGCTCGCAAGAGCCTACCAACCGCCAAACACCGGTAATCAAAGGTGTGCTACCAGACGCACCTGCGCCAGCCTCCTTGCCGAAGGCTGAAACCACAAAGCCAACTCCAACTCAAGCTCGCCAAAGCACTGCAAAAACTGAAAGCTCAGGCGGCTTCTTTGGTTGGCTGAAACGCTTATTTGGCGGCACGACAGAAATCCAAGACGAGCCGGCCAAAAATGTGGGCAAGCGTGGCGAACGAACCGCAAAAGATGGCGATCGCAATGAACGCGGCGAACGCAACGGCGAACGCCGGGGTGGACGCGGCGGACGGGGCGGCCGTCGTGGCGATCGCAACGAACGCGGTGAACGCAATGAAGGCACAACCGAACGCAACGAGAGTACCGAAACACGCGCGCCGCGTGAAAATGGCGGCAACCGCCGAGGTGCAGAGCGCGGCGATCGCAATGGTCAAAGAGGTGAGCGCGCTGAGCGCGGCGATCGCCGTGAGAGTGCCAATGCCAACAATGCAGTCGACACTCAAAATGTCAATGCACAAGCCGCTGATTCAACCCAATCAGACCAGCGCAACGAAGCTCGCTCAGAAAGAGCTCCTCGCGGAGAAGGCAGACGCGAACGTGGCGAAGGCCGCAGAGAACGTGGCGATCGCGGTGAGCGTCGCAACAACGACAATCCTAGACAAAATAACGCTGCTGAAAACTCAGAGAATCTTGGACCTGCCCAAGGTGAGTTGAACTACAGCGCTGAGAGTCAAGCGAATGGTGTAGCAGAAACTCATTCTCATAGTGAAGATCGCCAAGATTCTGAAAATGGAACCCCAGAGCGCAGAGAACGCCGTTCACGTGACCGCTATGGTCGCGATCGCAGAGAGCGCAACAACGACGGCCAGACTTCAGAAAACTTGCCAACGGATCATGCTTCGCAAGAAGGTCAAGCTCAGGAAGAAGCACCCATCGCGCGCTCTTACTTTGACCGTGCGGCAAGCCCTGTGGCACCCACTGACTCAACAGAAAAAACAGAAACAGTTGTGATTGCAACGCAAGCTGTAGCACCCCCTCAAACGGCTGCTCAAGCGGCAAGCTTGCCCAAGGTTCAAGCTTACGAATTGCCCATAGCAAGTCTCGTGCAAGTCGCAGAAAGTTCAGGACTACAGTGGGTCAACTCAGACCCTGAAAAAATTGCACAAGTTCAAGCCGCCATTGCGGCCGAACCCAAGGCAGTGCATGTTCCTCGCATTCGACCACCTGTTGTTGCCCTTGATGAAGGACCCTTGGTCTTGGTGGAAACTCGCAAGGACTTAAGCGACATGAAATTACCCTTCTAGAGGCAGTTTGTAAGGCCAAAAGAAGCACCGAGCCCAAGGTTCTTGCTTCTTCCAAAAGGGACCTGCGGGTCCCTTTTTTATTCCATAGCCGCTTTCTTCAAGGCCGATAAAGCGGCAGGCAGATCTTCTCTTTGTTCAGCCAGCTCTGCCAATGAGCGCCATGCTTGCCTTCGCATGACAGGATCTTCCAAAGCAGGCGCAGCTTGTGAAAGAAGTACCTGAGCCTTGCCCCATAACTGCCTTTTTTGACACAGACGTCCCGCTAAAAATTGCAACAGAGGTTCACGCGGATTGCTTTTTTGTGAAGACTCAATGAGCGCCAACCATTCACGTTCTTCGCTTGTATCTTGTCCAGTGAAGCTTCTCTCTAATGCTTGGGTCAACTTCAAGTGTTGCGCCTTGGACAAACCTTGAGGGCTTTCTTGCCACCTGACCCAGATAGGTTTTAACCATACCCTCACCACCTCGGGCTCGCCTTTAAGACTTAGCCAATGTTGTGCGGCTTGAATGGCCAGATCAGGTGTTTGACGTTGCGCATCACCCAAACGGGCCCACAATCGCTTCATCTGTCCTAACTCATGCGTTTTTGAAATCAAGTCAAAAACCAGACTGCGAATCATGCTTTCGGCAGCCTCTGTAGCAAAAGCTCGGTGCTTGATCAACAGCAATGCAGTATCTAAAGCCTGGGACGACTCACCTGCCAAGCGTGCAGCCTTCAATCGCAATCGCATGGCCAATGTTCGGCGTGATACACCGAGTGGCAATCGATCAAGCCAAAGTAAACTCTCTGAAGCATCTCTGTCGTCGAGTGCCCACCGAGCGGCACGCAGCATGCTACCTTCAATAAGGGATTGACGCAGGGAAGCAACGCCGCTAGCAGGCTCCTGCAAGGCCTGATCCAAATGGGACTGCCGTGTGGCTTTGTCATGCAATGCATGGGCAGATTCAGCCGCCAAAATATGAGCGACACAACGCAAGGCGCCTGCATGCTCCAATATTTCACCGCCATCGGACAAAGACTTTTCTCTGATCAGAACAAGTTCGGCGGATTTGCGCGCGCGCAAGAATCTGCCTTCCATAAACTGGGCCATGGCATCCAACAATGCGCCATGTGCGGCACGCTCCTTTTGTTGTAAGCGCCAGCGCTTGGCTTGCCTAGGTAACTCAAAAAGGGCAGTGAGAGCACGCTGCGCCCAATGCAAGGTCAATAAAATCATGACCAGGACAAACAAAACCAAATTCAGGGAAACATCGACGCGGTAAGGTGTCCAGAAAATAGCGACTGTGCCGACGTTGTTCGAAGCAAGCAAGGCTGTGGCCACCGCCACCGCAAACAAACTCATGAGCCAAAGTGCCGCGCGCATGCCGTTTTACCTTCCAGAGGAGGCCGTAGCCAAGGCAGCCAGAGTGCCATCGAGTCTTGGGATGGCATTGCCTTTGCTTAATGCTTGTGCTTTTTCCAACAATTGCTGTGCATGCTGTGTTTTGCGAGCCCCAGGATCGAAATATTTTTTCAACATCATGGAGACAGCTTGCATGTCTGCCCGGGCCGCCTCATTTTGTCTGGCCAACAAACCCAGCCTGGCATTGAGTAATTTGAGTTTCAAATTCTCACGCAGAAAAAATCCTTGCTCAGGGGCCAAGAGTGCCGCCTCAGGACTGTCAATTCGGCTGACCCTCAACAACCCGCGCGCTTCAAACATGAAACGTTCAAGCACAGTATTCCACCAAGCTGAATTTTGCGGAATGGTCAGATTTGCATCAGCAGCTTTGGTGGGGGCCAAGGATGGTCGGTTCATTTCATTGGCCAAGGGCAATTCATCTGCCAAGGCCACAATTTCATCTAGCACCAGCAGCATGCCAGGCAGGTCTGTAATTTGCACTGATTTGACAAGCTCAAGGTCGCGATCGATAGCTCGTTGAATGCTAATTAAGCGCGGATTGGAGGCCCTTTGAAGGCGTGATTGGGCAGTTTTAAGAACGCCCAACAGCGGCTCCAAGCTGCTGGTTAATTGAGCCTGCTGCTGGGCTAGGCGCAAAGAAGATTCAATGTCCAACACCAAGTTTTCGTCACGTGAACGAGACAATGTTTGAATGAGTTCCTCCAATTGAGCCCGCTGCAACGTCGCTTCGCCCAATCTAGACTCAACCAAAGCCATTCGGGCGGCACTGTCTTTCACGCTGTCTTGCGCTTGCTTGGCCCATGCCTTGGCTTCAAGAGATTGCTGGCCTGCATCTGCACTTTGCCTTGCAAGTTGGCCTTGAATACGAGAAAGCTTTTCCCAGAGCAATCCACTGAAAAGAACTGCCACAACAGCCAAAAACACTGGCAACCAAAATACCATAGGCCGCCGCTGCGACGTCTTGTCCTGCGTCGATGTGGCCGCAGCTTGGGCGATGGGTTCCTTGGAATTTTCAGTGCTCATGCCAGCGATTTTATAGATGCCTGCAATGAACCGAGGCCTGGTGGGGCAATAGCAACAGCGCCCCAACCCATTTTTTGAGCTAAGTCAGCCATTCTGGGATGCGTGACCGTGGCTTTGGCCATTGACCAATCGACCTGCGGACATTGATCGACAAGGGTCTGAAGAGCAGCCGAACTGCTGAAGACCCAGATGGCACCATCGTCAATGAATTTTTGAACTTGGGCCTTTTGAGGCTCTGTCAAATGGGTGGGTGCGCGTTGATAGGCAGCAATGGCAGAGACCTTGACGTGCGCCTTTTCAAGTTCTAAGGCCAACCAATCTCGCCCCACAGTCGCTCCCGATTCGTCAGCACCGCGAACAAACAGCACATTCATGTCTTTGACCGCTTGTGAGGAGACGACATTCCACAGAGCCTCAGAATCAAGTTGGCTTGCGTGCGCTGAAGGTTGATCAATCTGGCCGAGAGGAATGCCGCATTGCGCCAAAGCGGCAGCGGTACCCGGACCCGTGCACCAAGCACGGGATACCTGAAAGTGCTCAACCCATTCAGGCTGATGACGAAATGCTTGTGCCAAAAATCGAACGGCATTGGCACTGACAAACATAACTGCTTGACTGCGTTTTAAAAGCACCAAGGCTTCTAGGGCAGTTTGAGTCGTCAAAAACTCATTCAGTTCGAGCAACGGAAAACGAATGGTTTTAAAGCCTGCTTGCTTGAATGAATCGACCCAAGCGCTTGCGTCTAGCTCTGGCCGTGTGACCACAACTTGCGTCATGGCCTTGTAACGCGATGCATCAGCGGGCACCCCCACGCCTCAACTCTGCCGCAACCTGAGTTCCTAAATTTTCAGCCTGCTCAAGACTACCCACTTCAGACACGGTTTGAGCCGTGACCAAGGTGCTTGTGCCCTCTGGATCTCCCCATGCCGCACGCAAACTCAAAGTGGCCCCCGACAATGTGGCATGCGCCGCCAAGGGCATGGAACAACTGCCGCCCATCGCGCGACTGACAGCACGCTCTGCCGCCACAGCCAACCAAGAAGTTGAGTGGGCCAAGGGCTTCAAGGCATCAATCAAATCAGCTCGACCCGTGCAAATTTCAATGCCCAGGGCACCCTGCCCTGCTGCCGGCAGCATTTGCTCGGTCTCAAAGATATGGCGAATTCGACCCGCCAATTCCAAGCGCTTTAAGCCCGCTGCGGCCAGAATAATGCCCGCGTATTGGCCTTCGTCCAGTTTGCGCAAGCGTGTGTCTAGATTGCCACGCAAAGGTTCAATTTTCAAATCAGGGCGCAGCGCCCTGAGCAAAACAGTACGGCGGAGGCTCGAAGTCCCGACTACAGCACCTTGCGGTAAATCCATCAAAGTGGCGTATTGACTGGACACCCACGCATCACGGGGGTCTTCTCGTTCCATGACGCAGGCCAATTCGAAGCCCTCTGGCATGTCCATGGGTACATCTTTGAGAGAGTGCACCGCAATGTCAGCTCGCCCCTCTGACAAGGCCACTTCCAGTTCCTTCACAAAGAGGCCTTTGCCGCCGACTTTGCTCAGGCTTCGGTCCAAAATTTGATCACCCAGGGTGGTCATTCCAAGCAGCCGTACGGTATGGCCTCGAGACTGAAGAATGGCCTGCACGTGCTCAGCTTGCCATAAGGCTAAACGGCTTTCACGCGTTGCAATGACGATGGGGCGTTGTAAATTAGAGGACATAAGGGGTTTCAAACAGTCATTTGTTCGTATTTTTTCAATTAAATCAAATGCTAGCACGACAAAAGACCTGTTAAGTTGGCCGCTGGCTTTACAAACCCCGCAAACCGATAAAATCCGAAAATGTCTAAAAACCAATTTGATCAAAAGTCCCAAGCCTGGTCGGCCCTGTTTTCCGAGCCCATGAGCGATCTGGTGAAGCGCTATACCTCCAGCGTCTTCTTCGACAAGCGACTCTGGGAATCGGACATTCAGGGTAGCCTGGCACACGCTGAAATGTTGTCGGCTCAAAAAATCATCAGCCTCCAAGATCTGGCTGACATTCAGCGCGGCATGGCGCAAATTACCGACGAAATCAACAAGGGGCAGTTTGACTGGCAACTTGACTTGGAAGACGTGCACCTCAACATCGAAGCACGCTTAACTCAAATCGTGGGAGATGCAGGAAAACGTCTGCACACCGGAAGAAGCCGGAACGACCAAGTGGCCACCGATGTGCGCCTGTGGCTGGTTCACGAGATAGACCTCATCAGCGGCTTGTTGAACGACTTGCAAAAATCTTTGATCGAGGTGGCTGAACGCAATGTGGAAGTCATCTTGCCTGGCTTCACGCATTTGCAAGTCGCACAACCTGTGAGCTTTGCCCATCACTTGCTGGCCTATGTCGAAATGTTTGCGCGCGATGCCGAGCGCATGGCCGATGTTCGCCGCAGAACCAACCGCTTGCCTTTGGGCTCCGCCGCATTGGCTGGCACCACTTACCCGCTTGACCGCGAGCGTGTAGCCCAAAAACTAGGCATGGTGGATGAGCATGGTCACGCTTGCGTGAGCCAAAACAGCCTTGATGGTGTGAGCGACCGAGACTTCGCCATTGAATTTACAGCGGCGGCATCTTTGTGCATGGTGCACATCAGCCGCTTGAGCGAAGAACTTATTTTGTGGATGAGCCAAAATTTTGGCTTTGTGAAAATCGCCGACCGATTTACCACGGGCAGCTCCATCATGCCGCAAAAGAAAAATCCGGACGTGCCTGAATTGGCGCGCGGGAAAACAGGTCGTGTGGTGGGGCACCTGATGGGACTCATCACTCTCATGAAGGGCCAGCCGCTGGCCTACAACAAAGACAACCAAGAAGACAAAGAACCCTTGTTTGACACAGTCGACACCCTCAAAGACACCTTGCGCATCTTCAGTGAAATGATTGGTGGGCAGAGCGATGCCCAGTCAGGTCAAAAAGAAGGTGGTATCACGGTGAATTCAGAGGCCATGCAAGCCGCTGCAAAGAAAGGCTATGCCACCGCCACTGATTTGGCCGATTATTTGGTCAAGAAGGGACTGCCCTTCCGCGATGCGCATGAGGTGGTTGCTCATGCTGTAAAAACAGCGCAAATGCAAAACTTGGACTTAAGCGAACTGCCCTTGGCTACCTTGCAGCAGTTCAACCCTCGTATTCAAGCCGATGTGTTCGAATGTCTTAGCTTGCAGGGTTCATTGAATGCTCGAAATACTTTGGGCGGCACTGCGCCAGATCAAGTTCGCCTGCAAATTGCGCGCCATCATGCGCGTTTGGGTTTTTAAAGAAGAGGTTGAGATGAAAGCCAATCAATTTGAAGAAGCAGTGGTCTCTCCCTCTGCCGCGGGTCTGAACTGGTCTGCTGACTTGCACACCGGCGATGGCCGCATGGACAATACACACGAAGAGTTTGTGACCATGCTGAACGCTTTATTGCTGACGCCGCAAACGGAGCAATTGAATTTGTACCGCGAATTTTTAAATCACACCGTTGAGCATTTCGCCCAAGAAGATCGCTGGATGTTGGCCACAGGCTTTAGCGAAGACAACTGCCATGCAGGTCAGTATGCCACCATCTTGGAAACTATGCGGGCGG
Source organism: Comamonadaceae bacterium (assembly GCA_947464665.1). Lineage (GTDB taxonomy): Bacteria > Pseudomonadota > Gammaproteobacteria > Burkholderiales > Burkholderiaceae_C > Limnohabitans_A. The sequence goes on along the minus strand of CANHXV010000009.1, from coordinate 13,351 downwards.
TGGAAACGCACTATGTGCAGGGTGATACTGAAATTATTTCTCGCTTGGCCGAAGCCTTGGCGGAATGGTTTCCACAGCATGCCACTTCGATGGACGCCGGCTTGGCTCTGCACTTGAAATCTGTGAATTTTGACAGCGAGACAGAAACACTGGCCGACCCTTCCCTCATCAAAAACGTCACCATGTCGGGTTGCGGCAGCGTCAGTTGCAGCTAAGTACCTTCAATGACAGGCTCATTCAGCAGCATACAAAAAAAATAGGAAATCAAAAATGTCCGTGATCACCACCATTGAAGAACTGCGCGTCCTGGCTCAAAAACGCGTGCCACGCATGTTTTACGACTATGCAGACAGCGGCTCCTGGACCGAAAGTACTTACCGCGCCAACGAAAGCGATTTCCAAAAAATCAAGCTGCGCCAACGCGTGGCAGTGAACATGGAAGGTCGCAGCACTGCCACCACCATGATTGGTCAGCAAGTGGCCATGCCAGTGGCCATCGCGCCTACTGGGCTCACTGGGATGCAGCACGCCGATGGCGAAATTTTGGCAGCGCGTGCCGCCAAAAAATTTGGCATCCCCTTCACGCTTTCAACCATGAGCATTTGTTCCATTGAAGATGTGTCCAAAGGTACCGACGGTCACCCCTTTTGGTTTCAGCTGTATGTCATGCGTGACCGTGATTTCATTGAGCGCCTGATTGAGCGTGCAAGAGCTGCCAATTGCTCTGCTTTGGTTATTACCTTGGATTTACAGATTTTGGGCCAACGCCACAAAGATTTGAAAAATGGTTTATCAGCCCCCCCCAAATTGACCATTCCCAACATACTCAACATCGCAACAAAACCACGTTGGGCTCTGGGCATGCTTGGAACATCTCGCCGCGAGTTTGGCAACATTGTGGGTCATGTCAAGGGGGTTGAGAACATGAGTTCTTTGTCAGCTTGGACCGCTCAGCAGTTTGATCCTCGTCTAAATTGGGGCGACGTGGAATGGATCAAAAAACGCTGGGGTGGCAAAATCATTTTGAAGGGCATTCAAGATGTGGAAGATGCACGCCTTGCCGTTGACAGTGGTGCCGATGCCATGATTGTGAGCAACCATGGCGGTCGTCAACTCGATGGTGCTCAAAGCAGCATTGAAGCCTTGCCCGCCATCGTGGATGCTGTAGGCAAACAAATTGAAGTGCACATGGACGGTGGTATTCGCAGTGGACAAGATGTATTGAAGGCTCGTGCTTTAGGCGCTCGTGGCACCTACATTGGTCGTGCCTTTTTGTATGGCCTCGGTGCCATGGGTCAACCAGGTGTAGAGAAAGCGCTGCAAATTATTCACAACGAACTGGACTTGACCATGGCATTTTGCGGTCGCACGCAAATGGACACAGTCGATAAGAGCATTTTGTTGCCAGGCACTTTTCCTCAATAAACTGTCACTCTTTGCTTTGAGTTTGTGACTGAAATCAAAGCATCACCATCGCCCCTGAAACGGCGCATTGCCCACCTTGACATGGACGCTTTTTATGCGTCCGTCGAATTGTTGCGTTACCCCCAACTCAAGGGACTTCCCGTGGTGATTGGCGGTGGCAGGCGCAAAGAAGATGACCTGTTAAGCCGCTTGCGTGACGCCCATCCAGACCATGAATGGAGGGCCGATAATCTGTCAGAAATTCCTGTGGATTTTTTTCCACGCATTGAAGGCTACACGGGACGCGGCGTGATCACCACCGCCACTTATGCAGCGCGTCAATTTGGCATTGGTTCTGCCATGGGTCTCATGAAAGCTGCCAAGCTTTGCCCGCAAGCTATTTTGCTGCCAGTGGACTTTGACCAATACCGTCACTTCTCCAAGGTTTTCAAAGGCATCATCACAGACATCGCGCCCCTCATGGAAGACCGCGGTGTGGACGAGGTTTACATCGATTTCACTGAAGTGCCTGGAGGCCAGAGAGAAGGTGGCAGGGTGTTGGCGCGGCTCATTCAAAAATGTATTTTTGAAGCCACCGGCCTCACCTGCTCTGTAGGTGTGGCACCCAACAAACTGATTGCCAAAATGGCCAGTGAGTTCAACAAACCTAACGGCATTTCCATCGTCGATGAAGAAGACTTAAAAACAGCCATTTGGCCCCTGAGTTGCCGCAAGATCAATGGCGTGGGCCCCAAAGCAGATGAGAAACTCAAATACCATGGCATTCAAACGATTGGCGAATTAGCCGCCTGCGAATTGCCTTGGCTGCAATCGCACTTTGGCAAAGTGTATGGCGCGTGGTTGCATGAGGCGGCATGGGGTCGCGACGACCGCCCCATCAGCACTGAAAGCGAGCCTGTCAGCATCAGCCGCGAAACCACCTTTGAAACTGATTTGCATGCGGTACGCAACAAAGAAGAATTAGGCAAAGTGTTCACCAAGCTTTGCCAGCAAGTAGCCACCGATTTGAAGCGCAAAGGTTATGACGGCAAAACCATTGGCATCAAAATACGGTACGACAACTTCAAAAGTGTGACGCGCGATCAGACCCTTAGCTTTTATACCCAAGATGCCAAAGAGATCCGAAAATTTGCAGGGCTGTGTTTAAAGCGCGTAGATTTATCGCGCAAACTCAGATTGCTGGGCGTGCGTGTTGGATCATTGGTCAAACACGGGACAGCCCCCCAACCTAACCCAAGCTACATTTCTGATTCATCTTCCAACCTAGAACTCAACGAGACCGGCCCCGATGGACAAACTCAATTGCTTTTCACTGACAACGAATGACCACGTAGCGCATTTGGTGTTGAACAAGCCCGACTCATTCAACACCATGCACCCCACATTTTGGCTCGAGCTGGACACAGTGCTGCACCATCTGAACGATGCAGGTGAAGCACGCGCACTTGTCATTTCTAGCACCGGCAAACATTTTTCAGCAGGCATGTCTCTGGACACCTTTTCAAGCGCCATCTCCATGGACGCTGACAGCCCCGAAGGGCGCGCTGCGATTTATGACTCACTGACCGACATGCAATCAACTTTCACTTTGCTAGAAAGTATGCGTATTCCGGTGATAGCCGCCATTCACGGTGGCTGCGTTGGCGGTGCTGTCGACATGGTGACGGCTTGCTGCATTCGCTATGCCTCGCAAGACGCATTTTTTTGTATTCAGGAAATCAACATTGGCATGGTGGCTGATGTGGGAACGCTACAACGTTTGCCTAAATTATTGCCTATGGGCTTGGTCAAAGAATTGGCCTACACCGGCCGGCGCTTGACTGCCGCCTACGCGCATCAGCATGGCTTGGTCACACAGATTTTTGAAACACAAGAAGCCCTGCTGAAAGGCGCTTTGGCTTGCGCCCACGAAATAGCCCAGAAACCACCAGTGGCAGTTTGGGGCACCAAGCAAGCATTGAACTATGCGCGCGATCACAGTGTGGAGGACAGCCTTCGACAAATGGGATGGCTGCAAGGTGCGATTTGGAGCAATGCGCACATACGAGAAGCGATCGAGGCCGCCAAGGAAAAACGCCCTACCGAATTTCCACCACTAGCCCCCCTCAAAGGCTTCAAGACTTTGGGCTAAAAGCCGCAAAACTGTCACTCCCAAACCATCATGGTTCATTGACGCGCAGTGCGAATATTTTTGGGCGGCGTTTGAGGATGACTGGTCCGCCAAGGATTGATGTCCAAGCCACCGCGCCGGGTATAACGCGCATAAACAGATAATTTCAAAGGTTTGCATCGCGTCCAGATGTCCATGAATATGCGCTCCACACATTGTTCATGAAACTCATTGTGATTTCGAAAGCTCACAATGTATTGAAGCAACCCTGCCTGATCAATTTGATCCCCCGAGTAGGAGATTTGAACACTTCCCCAATCGGGCTGACCCGTTACCAAACAATTGCTTTTGAGCAAGTGACTCACGAATGTTTCGGTCACAGGCGCTTCATTTTGTTGCGCCTTGAGCAATTCTGGTGCTGGCTGATAGTGTGTACACTCAATGTCCATGCGGTCTAAGTTGAGGCCATCCAATTCATGAACAGGCTCTTTGTCAAACTCTTCAGGCAGAATGATTTTGACGCCACACCGTGCCAGAATTTTGCTGCCATGCCACAAAGCCGTATCTAGGTCGTCTCGCATGCAATCGCGTACCGCTTGCGCATCGACAAAGCGCGTGGCATTGAAACTGTTCAAGTAAAGCTTCAAAGATTTACTTTCAATGATGTGTGTGCTTTCTGCCGGTACCGTGATGTGCGCAATGGCGACTTGAGGCTTTCCCTTAAGATTGAGCCACGAAAGTTCAAACGCCGTCCATAAATCTGCACCAAAGAAAATAGGCGCAGTTTCAATACCTAACTCTTCGCGCTTGACAGCACGTGGAATCGGAAACAACAAGGACGCATCGTATTGATCGACATAGGCACTGTTTTTGCCCAACTGCGATTGCTCTGGCTGGTTCATTCCGCACCCTTTTCGCGTCGACGGAAAACCCAACGATTGGCGCCCGACTCAGAGGCCGCATAGGCGTACCCTTCCAGATCAAAGTCTTTCAACTTTTCTGGATTTTGAATGTGTTTCTGAATGGCATACCGCGCCAGCAAACCACGCGCGCGCTTGGCAAAGAAGCTGACCACTTTGTACTTGCCGCCTTTGTACTCTTCAAACACGCACTCAATCACACGCGCCTTCAACACCTTTTGATCAACTGCCTTGAAATACTCTTGTGACGCTAAATTGACGACAACCGGCGTTTTGTCTTTGATCAACTGCGCGTTGAGATATTGCGCAATGCTCGAGCCCCAAAATTGGTACAGATTTTTGCCACGCAAGTTGGTCAGGGCTGTACCCATTTCCAAACGGTAGGGCTGCATCCAATCTAGGGGGCGCAAGACCCCATACAAGCCACTCAGAATACAGACGTGTTCTTGCGCCCACTCCAAGTCCTTGGGCTTCAAAGATTTGGCGTCTAAGCCTTCATAAACGTCGCCGTTGAATGCCAATACCGCTTGTTTTGAGTTTTTAGCCGTAAATTGAGGGCGCCAGGCCTCATATCTAGCCACATTCAGGGCCGCCAAGTTGTTGCTCAAATCCATCAGTTCAGAAATTTGCGCTGGTGATTTATGCTTCAATACCTCTATCAATTCTGCAGATTGCGAGACGAATTGGGGCAAGGTATGGGGCACGCCTTCGGCCGGAGAGTCGTAATCCAACGATTTAGCAGGAGACAATAGAAGCAACATGTGCAAAATCCTTTAATGCCCTAATTATCTTGCAGGTGACAGTACTTTGCAGACAAAGGCATTAGCCTCAAATTGTGTCTCTTTTCATCGCAAAGCATTCAAGTCAGCGAACTCAAAGCAAACCATCATGAGTCTTCTTTTTTCCGAGTACCAACTCTCCGCGCCCAACGGCCCCCTCAAGTTGGCCAATCGCATCGTGATTGCGCCGATGTGCCAGTATTCTGCCGATCACGGTCAGGCCACCGACTGGCATTTGGCCCACTGGACCTCTTTGCTCAACAGCGGTGCAGGCCTGGTCATTCTAGAAGCCACCGCAGTGACCGAAGAGGGTCGCATCAGCCCGGGCTGTTTGGGTTTGTGGGATACCGCTACGGCTAATGCATTGGAAGACAAGTTATCTCGCGCTCGAAAACTGGCACCTCACGTGCCCGTTGCCATTCAAATTAGTCACGCTGGCCGCAAGGCTTCCAGCGCTGCCCCTTGGCATGGCGGGCAACTGCTTGACTCAGCCCATGGAGGCTGGCAACCGGTCGCACCCAGTGCCTTACCGCATCTAACCACCGAAATACCGCCAACAGAATTAGACGCTGCGGGGCTTGATCGCATCAAAAATGCCTTTGTCAAAACAGCTGAGCGCGCGCAAGACATGGGCATTGAAATGGTTGAACTCCATGCGGCGCATGGTTATTTGCTGCATCAATTTTTATCCCCCATCTCAAACAAGAGAACCGATGCCTATGGGGGCTCTTTTGAAAATCGCACACGATTTATTCGAGAAATTTTTGAGGCTGTGCGGGCAAGGTTCAAAGGCGTTTTAGGCATTCGCCTTTCGGCCACTGACTGGGTAGAAGACGGCTGGACCCCTGAAGAAACAGCCACCCTATCTGTTCACCTTAAGGCCGCCGGTGCGAATTTCGTCCATGTTTCTTCTGGTGGCGTGTCTGCTCAACAAAAAATTGCAATTGGCCCCGAATACCAAGTGCCCTTTGCCAAAACAGTCAAAGACAAATCCGACCTGCCCACCATCGCAGTGGGCTTGATCACGCAAGCACAACAAGCTGAGGCGATTTTGCAAAGAGGTGATGCCAACCTGATAGCCTTTGCCAGAGCCTTCTTGTTCAACCCGCGTTGGGCATGGCAAGCAGCTGCCGAATTGGGAGGCGTGGTCCAAGCCAGCGAACAATACTGGCGTTGCTTACCCCGAGAAGCACAATCGGTTTTTGGCAATGTGAAAATTGGGATGCGTTGAAACCATGAACACCCCTAACTTTCAAGACGTTCAATTTACCAATGGCTATGAGTTCACTCAAGGCACTGGCTACACACTGCCCGAATATGCTTTTGTCAAACCCCCAGAGTTGTCTCAAAACAAAACTTTGCGGCACGCGGTGGTTATTGTGGGGGGCGGAATTTCAGGGCTGACCTTAGCTTGCGCCTTGGCCAACTTAGGCATCAAAGCCGTCCTCTTAGACGAAGACAACACCGTTGGGGTGAAGGGCGCTTCTTCTCGCGGCATTTGTTACACCCAAAAATCACTGGAGATTTTTCAAAAACTAGGTGTGTTTGACCGCATCGCCAAAAAAGGCATTCAATGGAGCGTAGGTCGAACATTTGCGGGCGATGACGAGGTCTACAACTTTGACCTCAAGCAACAAAGCAATTTCAGTCTTTCACAGCAACCCGCTTTTATCAACATTCAACAGTTTTACATTGAAGGCTACCTGGTAGAGCGCATTCAAGAGCTAGGTACTGTCGATTTGCGCTGGCAGTCACGCGTCACAGCCTTCAAGCAAAACAAAGACTTCGCAACCCTTAGCGTTGAAACACCCGAAGGCACTTACCAACTGCAAGCCGATCATGTGATCGATGCAACCGGATCGCACACCCCGTTTCACGCATGGACTGGTGTCGGCATGGAAAGCAAGAAAGGTGATGACCGTTGGTGCATTGCCGATGTGCGCTTTGACACATACCCCCCTACCGAGCGCCACACTTGGATTGAAGCGCCCTTCAATGAAAACCGTGCGGTCTGGCAACACCTGATGGCCGATGATGTATGGCGTATCGACTACCAAATGGCACCCAATGCCGATGCAGCTTACATCAGCCGTGAAGACGTAGTGCGCGAGCGCTTAGAGCGTCAATTTGGCAAAAACGTCAAGGTCGACATTGTGTGGGTGGGTCCTTATGCCTACAAGAGCCAGTGTCTCACCAACCTGCGCATGGGTCGGGTGTTTTTCATGGGCGATACTGCCAAAATTGTGAACCCCTTTGGCGCAAGGGGTGGCAACACCGGTGTGGCCGATGCAGACAATTTGGCTTGGAAATTGGCGGCGGTACTACGGGGCCATGCAGACGAAGCCCTGCTTGAGAGTTACAACGACGAGCGACTAGAAGCCGCGCAAGAAAACGTGAAAGTCACGCGACGTACTGCACGGTTTTTAAGGCCCGCTGATGGCGTTGAACGCGCCTTTCGAAAAGCCACCATCAGCTTGGCCAAACAGTTCCCTTTTGCACGCTCTCTCATTAACACCGGGCGCATGGCAGTGGCCAATACTTACAGCGGCTCACGGATCTGCGGAGACACTGGCGGGACCTCGGTACAAAACGTCAAGATTCAATGGCGTCCTGGCAAAACAGGTGCACTGAACGATCTGCTTCAATGGGCGGATGGCCGTTTGCTAATTTTGGTATTTGGCGAGCAATCCAAGGCATCCCTCAAAAGGCTTCAAGAACTCAGCGCATCTGGCCTGCCCGTTCGATGTGTACAGGTTCTTACCAAAGGCAACAGCGCGCAGGCCCGCGAGCATGTTTGGGACAAGCAAGGTCATTTAAAAAGTGCCTGCACTGCGGTGCCTGCTGGCGGTTGGGCCGTGATCCGACCCGACGGCTATTTGGCAGACACCGGCCAAGGTGTGAACGGTGATTTGATTGCGGCTGTAGCCACTTCTTTGTGCCTTTGATTCAATTCGGACTCACCATGATGAAAACAGAACTGAACTTGCAAGACGCCGATGGCTTTTACGAACAATTGCTGAATATGCATGAGGGCTTAAGCTCTGAGCAATCAGAGCAGCTCAATATGCGCTTAATTCTGCTGCTGGCCAATCAGGTGGGCAATGCGGCAGTCCTCAAAGATTGCATTGAATCGGCTAAGAACTGAGCCATTAGCTTTCTTTGCCCCCGAAAACTGGGCACTAGCCCAGTAAAATCATGGCTTTCGTCCATTCCTGACATTGCCTCTTGGCAATTTCTACATACCCAGCCCATGAGCAACGAGACCACCCCCGCGATTCAGCAACCTGGACTTGATAGCCTGTCCAAGTCTTTTGAACCTGCCGCATTAGAAGCCCACTGGGGCCCCGAATGGGAAAAACGCGGCTATGGCATTGCCGGACACCGAGGCAGCCAAGCGCCGAATGCTGACGCGCCCAGTTTTGCCATTCAGTTGCCGCCGCCAAATGTCACAGGCACCCTGCACATGGGCCACGCATTCAATCAAACCATCATGGACAGCCTCACCCGCTACCACCGAATGATGGGCTTCAACACCGCCTGGATTCCAGGCACCGACCACGCGGGCATTGCTACGCAAATTGTGGTGGAGCGCCAATTACAAGGCCAGGGCATCAGCCGCCACGATATGGGCCCGACGCCCGCCGAAGCGCGAAAAAACTTTGTATCCAAAGTGTGGGAATGGAAAGAGCAATCAGGCAACACCATCACCGAGCAAATGCGCCGTATGGGCGACAGCGTGGACTGGACCCGCGAGTACTTCACCATGGACGACAAGTTGTCTAAAGTGGTCTCCGAAACCTTTGTGAAGTTGTACGAGCAAGGCCTCATTTACCGCGGCAAACGTTTGGTCAGCTGGGACCCAGTGTTGCAAAGCGCCGTGTCCGATTTAGAAGTGGAAAACACCGAAGCCGACGGCAAGATGCATTACATCTTGTACCCGTTTTCAGACGGACCTCAGCTGATCGACGGCGTGATGCAAAAAGGCATGACCATTGCCACCACCCGCCCGGAAACCATGATGGCCGACGGCGCATTGGCCGTTCACCCTGAAGACGATCGTTACAAACACTTGGTAGGCAAGCAAGTTGACCTGCCTTTGTGCGATCGCCAGATTCCTATCATTGCTGACGACTTTGTTGACCGTGAATTTGGCTCCGGTTGCGTGAAGATTACTGGGGCACACGATGCCAATGATTACGCTTGCTCCATGCGTCACAACTTGCCGCTCATCACCATCTTCACATTGACGGCCACTGTGAACGAAAACGGACCTAAAGCCTATCAAGGCATGGACCGCTTCGTGGCGCGAAAAGCCGTCATCAAAGACTTGGAAGCTCAAGGCCTGCTGATTGAAATCAAGCCCCACAAACTGATGCTGCCCATTTGCGCTCGCACCGGCCAAGTGGTCGAACCTATGCTCACGGACCAATGGTTTGTGGCTGTGAACAAAGTCAGCCCGCAAGATCCAACTGGCAAAAGCATTGCACAAAAAGCCATTGACGCGGTTCACACCGGTCAAGTGAATTTTGTTCCCGAGAATTGGGTCAACACTTATGACCAATGGATGAACAACATTCAAGACTGGTGCATCTCTCGTCAGCTGTGGTGGGGTCATCAAATCCCTGCTTGGTACGATGAAGAAGGCCATGTATACGTGGCCAAGTCAGAGGCCGAAGCACAAGCACAGGCAGGCGCCGGTCAAAAACTCAAGCGCGACGAAGATGTTCTGGACACTTGGTACTCCTCAGCCTTGGTGCCCTTCTCTACCATGGGTTGGCCTGAAGCCGTCGGCTCAACTGGTACCAACAAAACACAAGACTATGATTTGTACTTGCCATCCTCTGTGTTGGTCACAGGCTACGACATCATCTTTTTCTGGGTTGCCCGAATGATCATGATGACCACGCACTTCACGGGTCGCGTGCCTTTCAAACACGTTTACATCCACGGCCTGGTGCGCGATGCACAAGGCAAGAAGATGAGCAAATCTGAGGGCAATGTGCTTGACCCTGTCGATTTGATCGACGGCATTTCCCTAGAGCCCTTGCTCGAAAAGCGATCACAAGGTTTGCGCAAGCCCGAAACTGCGCCGCAGGTGCGCAAGAACACGCAAAAAGAATTCCCTGAAGGCATTCCAGCTTATGGAGCTGACGCCCTCAGGTTCACGTTTGCTGCACTAGCTTCATTGGGTCGCAGCATCAACTTTGACAGCAAACGCTGCGAAGGCTATCGCAACTTTTGCAACAAACTGTGGAACGCCACGCGTTTTGTTCTCATGAATTGCGAAGGTCAAGACTGCGGACTGAAGGAACACACCAAAGCAGAATGCGCTGTAGGCGGCCCTGCACATGGCTACATGAACTTCAGCCAAGCTGATCGTTGGATCTCTTCCAAGATTCAACGCGTGGAAGCCGATGTGGCCAAAGGCTTTGCCGAGTACCGCTTAGACAACGTGGCCAACGTGATTTACGACTTTGTGTGGAACGAGTTCTGCGATTGGTATTTAGAAATTGCCAAGGTACAAATCAACACAGGTGATGCATCTCAACAGCGCGCTACACGTCGCACACTCATCCGCACTTTAGAAACCATTCTGCGTTTGGCACACCCCATCACGCCCTTCATTACCGAAGAATTGTGGCAAAAAGTAGCGCCTGTGGCGGGTCGTGCGGGCCCTTCTGTGAGTATCGCGGCTTACCCTGTTGCTCAACTCGAACGCCTTGACGAACCTGCCGAGGCGCATGTCGCCAAGCTGAAAACCTTGGTCGATGCTTGTCGTAATTTACGCGGCGAAATGAGTGTCTCCCCAGCCACCAAGTTGCCTTTGTACGTGTTGGGCGATTCAGCATTCATGAAAGCTGCTGGCCCAGTCCTACAAGCTTTGGCCAAGTTGAACGAAGTCAAGCTGTTTGACAACGAAGCTGAGTGGACAAAAGCAGCCGCCGCAGCGCCCGTTGCGATGGTGGGCGAAGCACGCTTGTGCTTGTTCATGGAGGTTGATGTCGCGGCAGAAAAGATTCGTCTCGGAAAAGAAGTAGCCCGACTTGAGGGTGAAATTAGCAAGGCCAATGGCAAGCTCAGCAACGAAGCCTTTGTGGCCAAAGCGCCGCCAACCGTGATTGAACAAGAGCGCAAACGTGTTGCTGATTTTGAAGCGACCCTAAGCAAAATGAAGGCTCAACTTTTGCAGCTAGAAGCAGCACCTTCAAAAACTTGAAATACAGACGTCACACGATTGTGATAATTTTGCCATCCATTGAGTTGAACTTCAGAGAAACTTCAAATGAGCGAACAACCCAGCATTAGAAAAGCAGTGTTCCCTGTGGCCGGATTGGGAACCCGTTTCCTGCCTGCCACCAAAGCCGCGCCCAAAGAAATGCTGCCTATCGTGGACAAGCCTCTCATTCAATATGCCGTTGAGGAGGCTTATTCTGCAGGCGTTCGTCACATGATCTTTGTCACAGGCCGCAGCAAACGCGCCATTGAAGACCATTTCGACACAGCCTATGAACTTGAAACCGAACTTGAAAGTGCGCACAAAGAAGAGCTTTTGAAGTTGGTTCGTTCTGTGCAACCCGACGACATGGTTTGTGCATACGTCCGTCAACCGCGTTCTTTGGGTTTAGGCCATGCTGTGCTGTGCGCAGAAGCCATGGTAGGGCAAGAGCCTTTTGCAGTGCTTCTGGCAGACGACCTCATGGTGGGACTCAAAGGTGGCCCTTCCATCTTGGCGCAAATGGTCAAGGCCTACGAGCAACAAGGTCGCTCCATTTTGGCTGTCCAAGAAGTACCCCTTGAGCATGTCAAACGCTACGGTATCGTTGCCGGAGAGTCTGCGGGCAAGCAATTGATTCGTGTCGAGCAAATTGTTGAAAAACCAACGCTAGAAAAAGCCCCTTCGCGAATGGGTGTTGCTGGACGGTACATTCTCACACCTGGTATTTTCGAAGAGATTAGAAACCAACCCACGGGTGTGGGAGGCGAAATTCAACTGACCGATGCCATTGCCCGATTGAAATCTCGTGAAGCTGTTTACGCATTTCAATACGAAGGCAAGCGATACGACTGCGGCAGCAAAGAAGGCTTCTTAGAGGCAACCGTTGAATTGGCTCTAGAGCATCCACAAGTGGGTGAGTCGTTCAGGGCTTATCTCAAAACTCTGAAGCTCTGAAATAAGATCTTTCACTTTCAAAAAGTTTCAGTCTTGAAGCTTTTTTTCCTCAACGCCGCTTCATCCAAATAAGGAACCGATCGCCATCGGTTTCTTGCAGGAGCAACTCATTGCCTGTTTGTCTGGCGAAGGCTTCAAAGTCACGCTGGGCACCAGGGTCTGTGGACAAGACTTTAAGCACCTGACCCGATTGCATGGTGGTCAGTGATTTCTTGGCTTTCAAAATAGGCAAAGGGCAATTGAGGCCACAGGTATCAAGCTCAATGTCAAATGCGAGGCTCATGGCATCTCCAAAATTTCTTTATTCAAATCGTTTTACTCGGCAGCACGGCCTTGCGCGTCGCGCTCTTCCCACGTCATAAATTTAGGTTCAATGCCTTGCGTACGCAACCAATCGCCGAGTGCATAGCCCGTACCCGCCGGCCAGCACACCAACTCATCAAAATTGAACATCTTGTACTCAGCCAATTCTGGCGATAACTTGACCACACCCGAAGCAACAGCGTGGTACGCAATGATCACTTGGTTCATGCGTTGGAAATCATAGACACCGATCAGTTTCAAGGCGCTGACCTGCAGGTTGGTTTCCTCAGCAATTTCTCTAGCAATGCCATCTTCGGGCGATTCGCCAGCTTCCATGAAACCCGTGATCAATGCAAATTTTCGGCCTGTCCATGCTGCATTGCGGGCCAATAAAATTTGATTGCCGACTTGCACAATACCAGCCAAGACAGGTGTGGGATTGTTCCAATGCGTGAAGTCGCATTGTGTGCAGCGCAAGCGAAGTTTTTCGCCGCCATCTTCCATCTGCGGCACCCAAGACAGCTGAGATCCACAGCATGGGCAAAAACGGTATTCGATCATGCTGGAAAAACTCCTGTGGAAAGATAACGATCACCTCGATCGCACACAATGAAAACAATGGTGGCGCTGGCTTCACGCGCTG
>CANHXV010000008.1 GCA_947464665.1 Comamonadaceae bacterium | reverse complement strand
TTCCATTGATCGGCAGCAGCTAAGCACAAGCTGGCTTTGGCAGTGGCTGCTGCCAAACGCAAATGCTCCCATGCATCTTTGACTGACGAAGACCCGCCTGTGGCATTCACCCCTAACTCGCGCGCCACTTTGCCCACCATCCACTCACCACTGTGAACAATCAAGGGTTTGTCAACGCCTTCAGATTGCAAGGGGTGAAAAGGCAAGGTACCAACAAACATGGCCACATTGCCATAGATGCTGTCGCGGCCTGCTTGCTCTAATCGAATTTTCTTTAATGGCAGATCTAACTCTTCAGCCACCATCATGGAGAGCGCATTGTGAATGCCCTGCCCCATGTCACTGCGGTGCATGGCCAGCACTACAGCACCATCTTTGGCAATTTTGATCCAGCCATTGAGGGCAATTTCTCCCTCAGTGGGCAACATGTTGTCTGGCTTACCTGTGCGTGAACGGGCAGGCAGCACGCCCCAGCCCACAATGAGTGCGCCTGTGATGCCAAGGCCGCTGAGGATGAGGTTGCGGCGCTTCATGCTTGCGCTCCTGCAGCACGGTGAATCGCTGCGCGGACGCGTTGGTAGGTGCCGCATCTGCACAAATTGGTCATAGCTTCATCAATGTCGGCGTCGGTGGGTTTGGGTTTTCTTTTCAGGAGGGCTGCGGCTGCCATGAGCATGCCGCTTTGGCAGTAACCACATTGGGGCACTTGCTCTGCAATCCAAGCAAGTTGCAAGGGGTCTGGTTTATTGGGGGTGCTCAACGATTCGATGGTTTGAATGGTGGCACCGGCCACGCTGGCCACTGGTGTGACGCATGAGCGAATGGGTTGGCCGTCTTTGTGGACTGTGCAGGCACCGCAGGCTGCGACACCGCAACCAAATTTGGTGCCGGTCAGATTGAGTGAATCTCTGAGGACCCAGAGTAAGGGCATCTGGGGATCTGCGTCTATTGTGACGTTGGTGCCGTTGATGTTGAGGTTCATTAGGCCTTCCTAGGTGATGCCACTGAAGTGTTTTGAATGCCGTGATGCTATCAGGTGATTAGCGAGCTCAGCTAACTCAGCAATAATCCACCCAAGCACACCCCGACTGAGCCCAAATATGAAAAAGAAAGTAGCCTTACCGCTGTTGGCAATCGTCCTGTTAGGCGTCATTGCTTCTCACATCAGTTTCAAACCTGCCGACCACAGCTATCTCATGGTCGTCGATGGCATTGAAATTGATGTGTTGGGAAAAATGAAAAATCAGTGGCTATCGCAGACTCAAAATTGTGATGGCGTCTTGGAACTACAACCAGGCCAAGAAAGCTTTCAATCTATTCAAAACACAATTCAATCCTACAGCCCACCTCAATCCCAGTCTGCTCAAATAGCAGGAATATGGACATGGGGTGCATGGGCTTTGGCTGAAGTTGAGTTTGATGCCTTGCTGCCAGCCATCGTCACCCTTCAAACAAACAAGCATGAACAGAGAATTGTGCCCCGTGGCATTTGGAGTGGGCTTACCAAACCATGGATGGCGGCACCTTTGATTCGGACTTATCTCAAAATGCAAGTGCCAGAGATGCCCAGCAAACTGCTGAATTGCTTTTCCCCTCGTTCAAAATCATTCAACTGAAATGAATCTATTTCCTCCAACACGCGAAGAAGCATTGGCTCGCATAGCCGCAGTTGAACCTGCAGAATATTCTCGAAGCAGAAACGCACTGAATGGGGCCGTCACACAGCTCTCACCTTACATCACGCACGGATTTGTAAGCTTGCCAGAAGTGTTGAAGGGTGTGCGTTCAAAGCACCGGGTTAAGCCTGAAGATAAATTTGTTTTTGAATTGGGTTGGCGCGAATACTACCGGCATGTTTGGCAGCACAGAGGCGACGACATCTTCAAATCACTTCATGAAGGCGTTCTACCTGATAAAGCCTACGCTCATGAAATTCCCGTCGACATTTTGCATGCGTGTACTGGTGTTGCTGCAATCGACATGTCGGTGAAGACTTTGTACGCCACTGGCTACTTGCACAATCACGCTCGCATGTGGCTGGCCAGTTACATGGTACATCTTCGAAAAGTACATTGGAGTGCAGGCGCCCAATGGATGTATGGGCACTTGCTAGATGGTGACTTGGCCAGCAATCACTTAAGTTGGCAATGGGTAGCTGGTACTGGAAGCCATCAGCCTTATTTGTTCAACGCAGAAAACGTAGCCCGCTACGCCCCTTTGCATTGGCACAGCTCGGGGAGTGTCATTGACATCACATATGAAGCGTTGGATCAGATTGCCAGAAGTGCTTCGTCTGTATCTTCATCGTCAGCCGCACCTGATAGAGATGCCATTGATAGGCCCTCGTTGTTCGCACAGCCTCCTAAGACCTTCAGTCTGAGTGCCCCCAGCTTAACTTCAGTCAGTGGCCGTGATGTTTGGCTCGTTCATCCTTGGAGCCTTGGGGAATTGCCGAATCAACTTTCTCCAGACACGGTCTTTGTTGGCGTTTGTATCGAGGAGTTTCACCGTGCTTGGCCTTGGAGTGAAAAGCGCTGGCAGTTTGTCAACGCCCGCATGGCCGATTTAACAACGGAGCGTTGGTACGGAAGTGCTTCTTCCATCCTTGCTGCCTTGAAAAGTGCCAAACTGGTGAATGGATTAAGCGAGGCGCATATTTCTGGGTACCTGCCTACTCACCTGTTGGGGGAAATGACACGCTGTTTATTTCCGCAGGTTGATCGGCGCTGTGATTCTTTTTCCAGGTGGTGGAAGATTGTTTCTGCTGGCCAACGCGTTGAGTAGCAAGGCTAAGGCTACCTCCCCACCCAACTCTCACCATGCTTCAGCACAAAGAAATTCAGAGGTAAAGCAAACTCTTTCTTGGCAATCTCTAAATCCTTAGGCGCTTGATCTAAAGGCTCATCGCTCATGCCATCAAAAGTACCCCAATGAATACCCATGGCCGCTTTGGCTTTGACATCTGTCATGGCCTGAAGGGCCTCCTTCGGATTGAGATGGGAGTCCTTCATAAACCATCGAGGTTCATAAGCACCGATGGCGATGGCCGCCAAGTCAAAACCGCCCATCCGATCACCGATGGCTTTGGTGTCAGGCGAGTAAGCCAAGTCGCCGGAAAACCAGAATCTAAAATCCGGGTGCATGAAAGCCCAACTGCCCCAGAGGGTTTCATAGCGGTCGCCAATTGATCGAGCGCTCCAGTGCTGTACCGCCAGAAAGTGCAACTCAAGATTTTTTGTTTTGCCTTTGATGTTTGCGTGTTGATCCCAATCCAGCGCAATAACGTTGCGCGCAGGACCTTCCAAAACTGTGCCTTTAATTTCTTTCTTGAACCAATGCTGGATGCCCAACGGTACAAAGAAACGAATGCCTGAATGACGATCCATGAGGGTCTGAACAGTTTCTTGGTCCAAATGATCCCAGTGGTTGTGTGAAATCACAACAGCATCGATGCTTGGAAGTTTGTTGAACGGCATGCCAGGTGGCTGGTGGCGTTTGGGACCTGCAAAACTGAATGGTGAAGCACGTTGACCCCAATGTGGGTCAGTTAATAAGTTAAGGCCATCTACTTGAACCAGCAGCGTTGAATGCCCAACCCATGTCACTCTGGGCTGTGTGCTTTCGCTGTTGATCAATTCAAGGTCTGGCCTCACTCCCACAATGGGCGCCGCAGGCGGTTTAGGCAAGCCATCTCGCAATCGCTCCCATTGCCAACGCCACAGGCCTGGTTTGTCGGATCGTTCTATGTATCGGTTAACGAATCCATCAGGGCGATGGTGTGGTTTGCTGACGTCGTAGTCGGGATTTGAACGAGGCGCCATGCTGACGCAGGCTGCTAGAAAGGCGCCAGCCAATGTAGTGATTGCAAGAAATAAGTAGACTTTGCGAAATTTCAACATGCATTAATTTTAATAATGAAGTAACTGATGTGCTTTTACGCCATGGCGAGTTTTTGGTTTGGATGTGTCTTTGTTTGAGGGTACGTTGATTTGCAATGCCAAGGGTAGATTTCTCATGCTGGCGTACCGGCTACGTTGCGGGGACTTAAACCTGAGTCCCATTAATCAATACAACTTGAGAAAGTTAAAGGTCATCACACCCCAGAAGCTCAACTCCTCGCCACCCTTAATCACGATGGGCGGGTATAAATTTATTATCGGCAAAGATACCCTGATTGATAATTGAGCCATTTGATGCGAACAAAGTACCTTGTCCGTTGTACTTGTCGTCCTTCCACTCACCAACATATTTTTCGCCACTGGCAAAGGTGGCAGTGCCTTGACCGTTGTACTTGCCATCCTTGAACTCGCCAACATATTGAGAGCCACTGGCAAAGGTGGCAGTACCTTGGCCGTTACGCTTGTCATCTTTGAATGTACCAATATATTTTTCGCCACTGGCAAAGGTGTAAGTACCTTGACCGTTGCGCTTGTCATCCTTTAACTCGCCAACATATTGAGAGCCATCGGCAAAGGTGTAAGTACCTTGACCGTTGCGCTTGTCATCCTTCCACTCACCAACATATTTGTCGCCATCGGCAAAGGTGGCAGTACCTTGCCCGTTGCGCTTGCCATCCTTGAACTCACCGACATATTTATAGCCATTCGCAGTGGTGTAAGTACCTTGCCCGTTGTACTTGCCATCCTTGAACTCACCAACATATTTAGAGCCACTGGCAAAGGTGTAAGTACCAAACCACATATTTAGAGTCGCTGTCAAAGGGGTGAGCACCCAAACAATTATCAAAGTACCCAGAAGATGGGCAAGGAGGTAAATTACTTTGCGCGTCAACACTTCCGACCATCAGGACAAAAGCAAGGTAACGCAGCAGGTTCTTCATAGGAACAGATGGTAATTAAAAGAAGAAGGGCTAGCTAGGATTAGTTTGGTACTTATCCCACAAGGTGATCAATTGAGCAAATTATGTTGCAAAGGCTGACGGGAGTCCCATCGCCATGAAGTGGGGTTACAGGTTGGGTGGGGAGTCTGTTGGAGACTTCAAGAAGCTTGACTTCGATGTGCAAGTTGAAGCAATGGCGGTGGAACGGCTAGGCGCGGTTTAAGTGCAAGCGAGGTAAGGGTTTCTTCGTGTGTTGAGGGCTCTTCCAAGGGTCGATAATTGGCTTGTTTTGGTCGAGATGCTTATCCGTCAAGACCAGCCGTGATGGCAGGCATCGTCGCTGTATTTGCGTCGACTGTTTGGCCAAGAAGATCGTGCTAGCCACTAGCGCGCCGATTGACAGGCGGCACGCCTCAGTAACCGGAAAGGTTTGCATGCAGTGACACCTCCTGATTGCCCAGTTTTTCCGTTCAGGCGGGAAGACCCTTTTTCCCCGCCGCCTCAGTATGCGCTGGCACGTGCTGATGGTGCGGTATGCCCGGTGTCATTGTGGAATGGAAAGCGCGCATGGCTGGTTACACGGCAGGCTGAAATCCGGGAGCTGCTGTCTGATGACAAGCGTTTTTCTGGCGCCATGGCCGATCCGAATTTTCCGACTGTCACCGCGGCACGAGTGGCGGTGGACAAGAACGAGCGCGCCTTTGTCGGCATGGACAACCCGGAGCATGACCGCTACCGCCGGCTCTTTACCCGCGAGTTTTCGGTGCGACGCATGCAGGCCTTGAAGCCGAAGATCGCTGCGATTGCCGAAAGCCTGATCGACGAGATGGAGCGTGCCGGCCCACCGGTGGACCTGGTGGCCATGCTGGCGGTGAAATTTCCTTCGCTCGTGATGTCCGAGTTGTTCGGCTCGCCCTACGAGGACCATCCCTTCATCATTCGCTGTGCCGTTGCGCGCCACGGGCTGACGCAAAGCACCGGCGAGGCCGAAACGAAGGCACGTGAGCTGGCCGACTATGTGTTGCGCCTGATCCACACAAAGGAAGCAAACCCGGGTGACGACATGGTCAGCCGCATCATTGTCGAGCAAGTACACACCGGGCACCTGACGCGTGAAGAGTTCGCAGATATCGGCGCGATGATCCTGCGCGCCGGCCACGATACGACCACCAACATGATCGGCATGGGTACCTTGCTGCTGCTAGAGCACGATGATCTGCGTATGCAGCTCGCGGCCGAGCCGGAACTTGTGGAAGCGGCGGTGGAGGAACTGCTGCGCTTTGTCAGCCCGGTGCAGTTTTCGCCGCGCCGGGTTGCGCTCGAAGATGTAGAGGTGGGCGGTGTGCAAATTCCCAAGGGTGAAGGCCTGTTCATGCTGCTCGCCTCAGCCAATCGTGATGAAGCCGTTTTTGATCGGCCGAATCAGCTCGATTTCGCCCGCGATGCTTCCCATCACCTGACCTTCGGCTACGGCATTCACCAATGCCTGGGCCAAATGCTGGCACGTTATGAGCTGCACATCCTTTTCAACACGCTGCTTCGCCGTTTGCCGGGCTTGCGCTTGGCCGTGCCGCTGGAGCAGATCCGCTTCAAGCACGACATGCAAATCTACGGTGTCCACAACCTTCCGGTGGCGTGGTGAGTACCGCCAAGTTTAAAGTGAGTGTAGATACGCACCGTTGCGTAGGCGCCGGGCATTGCGTGCGCATTGTGCCGGAGGTGTTTGACCAGCGCGAGAGCGACGGCATCGTGCTCCTGCTGGAAGAGCTGCCGCCGGCAGAATTGACGCCCTATCTGGAGAAGGCGGTGCGCTTGTGCCCTGCGCGTGCCATAGCGTTGCAGGATGCTGCGGACGATAATGCGGCCACATAATGGTTTCCTCACAACACCCTCGCAACACCAATTAGTGACACAACAACGAACCCCAAGGAGACTGACATGAAAACACGAAAAATGGCTCTAGGAGCCTGTTTTGGCCTGATCGCCGGCGTCGCTGGCCTGCTGGGAACAGCAGTGTCGATGCCTGCTGCAGCCCAAGAATTTCCTGCCAAGCCGATTCGACTGCTGATTCCCTTTACACCCGGCGGCGGGACCGATTTTGTCTCCCGGACCGTCGGTAGCAAACTGGCTGAGGTCAACAAATGGCAGGTTGTTCTGGAGAACATGCCAGGTGCCTCCGGAAACCTGGCAATTGCTGCGGCGGCCAAATCGGCGCCGGATGGCTATACCATCGTGATGGGCCAGTCGGACAACATGATGCTCGGGCCCTACCTGTATGCCAACGCCGGCTATGACACCGTCAAGAGCTTTGTGCCAATCATCCAGGTTTCGGAAACCGCGCTGGCCATCGTGAGCAATGCCAACGCCACACAGAACAAGATGGGCAACGTGGCAGACATGGTGGCGCGCGGCAAGAGCGCCGCCGGCTTGAGCTGGGCGACGGCGGGCAATGGCAGCGTGGGGCACCTGTACGGCGAATCGCTCAAATCGGCTGCCGCCATCCGCCTGCTGCAAGTGCCTTACAAAGGTGCCGCACCGGCGATGGCCGACGTGATGGGCAATTCGGTTGACGTGGCCATCATGTCGGTGGCCTCGGTACTCGGCCTGGTGCGCGGTGGCAAGCTGACCCCGTTGGCGGTATCAACCCCGAAGCGCTCGGCCATGCTACCCAACACCCCCACACTGGACGAGGCTGGCATCAAGGGAATTGATGCCAGCATCTGGTTGGGCTTGTTTGCGCCGGCCGGCACGCCTCCGGCCGTGGTCGCACGGCTGAATGCGGAAATCAACAAGGTGCTACAGATGCCCGACGTGCGCGAAAAGCTCATCAACGGCGGTGTCACCCCGATGGGTGGCACGCCCGATGAGTTTGCCGCATTCGTCCGCACTGACTACGCACGCTGGGGCAAGATCGTCAAGGATTCCGGCGTCAAGCTCGAATAAGGTAGTTCATGCAGCTGCAAGGTATCCGCGTCATTGACCTGACGCGCATTCTCTCTGGACCATTCTGCTCCATGTTCCTGGCGGACATGGGAGCAGAGGTGATCAAGATTGAAGAGCCCGGCGCGGGTGATCCGGTGCGCCAGCAGGGTGAGGCGGTAAACGGCTACTCGCTGTACTTTGCCACCTTCAACCGGAATAAGCGCTCGATGACGCTCAACTTGCGCAGCGAAGAGGGCAAGGAGGTGCTGCGCCAGTTGTTGCGGGGCGCCGACGTGGTGGTCAACAATTACCGGCCCGGGGTGATGGACAAAATGGGCTTTGGCCGCGATGCCTTGCGCGCCTTGAAGCCGGACATCATCAGCTGCCACGTTACCGGCTTCGGGCTAGACGGGCCCTACCGCGAGCGACCGACATTCGATTTCATCGCCCAGGCGATGAGCGGCTTCATGAGCGTCAACGGCCTCGAAGGGCAGCCGCCGATGCGCGCCGCCCCGCCGGTGTCGGATCTGGTGGCCGGTTCCTACGCGGCAATGGGCATCATGGCGGCACTGGTTAGGCGCAGCCGCACCGGTGAGGGGGAGGAGGTTGCCACCGCCCTGACCGACAGCATGACCAGCATGCTGGCGTTCCTTGCGACCAACTTTTTCGCTACCGGCCGTCAGCCCTTGCGCACAGGCAACGACCATGCGATTGCTTCCCCCTACGGCCTGTTTGAAGCGTCCGATGGTCAGGTCGCCATTGCCCCGTCTAATGACAGTTTCTACTTCAAGCTGTTGGCCGCCCTGGACCTTGAGCATTTGAAACAACATCCGGACCTGCAAACCAATGCGGATCGCTTCGAGGCGCGCACGCTGATCAATCAAGCCATCAACCAGCGCACCCGCAGCGGTTCGGTTGCGCACTGGATCGACAGGCTCAACGCCGCCGGCGTACCCTGCGGCCGCGTGCTCGGTCTGGCCGAGGTATTTGACGACCCGCAAACGCAACACCAGCAGATGAGGGTCACCATTGAGCATCCACAGCACGGCGCGCTCGATGTGCTGGGCTTCCCAATCAAATTTACAGATGCACCCTGCACCATGCATCGACCGCCTCCGGTGCTGGGAGCGGATACCGAAAGTGTCCTGCACGAGCTAGGCTATAAGCCTGAAGCCTTTGCCTCGCTGCGGGCGGCCGGTGTGATTTAACATATACCACGATGCGATTTTCCGGTGGCGAACCGCCGTTAGTCCAAGCTTTCGAGTCTTCCAACCCCTTCCACCCTTTTTAATTTACTCAACGAATGTCTGCCATGTCCTTCACGCCCGCTACAACCCAGGATCGATTTGTTCTCGTCACCGAAGTCGGCACCCGCGACGGTTTTCAGTCGGAAAAGGAATTCATTCCGACCGAAACCAAGGCGGCGCTGATCAATGAGCTCATAGATGCCGGGGTCACCAGTTTTGAAGCCACCTCGTTCGTCTCGCCGCGTGCCGTGCCACAGCTGGCCGATGCTTCAAAAGTGATGGAACTGGTTAATCGCAAACCTGGCGTACGCCTGACGGGACTGGTGCCCAATGCGCGTGGTGCCGAGAGAGCTGCAGCCGCCAAGGTGGACATGATGGCCTGCTTTGTCTCGGCCTCGGAAACCCACTGCCAGGCCAACCTGAATAAATCGATAGACGGTGCGCTGGCAGACTATGCCGAGTTTGCGCCGATCGCCAAGCAGTTCGGCATCACCCTGCGTGGCGCCGTAGCCACCGCCTTTGGTTGCCCGTTCGAAGGTGACGTGTCGAGCGACAACGTGCTCAAGATCATCGATGCCTATATGGAAGGCGGAGCACGCCATATCTCGCTCGGCGACACCACCGGCATGGCAACGCCGCCAGTGGTTACGCGTACGGTTGAAGCCATCCGTGCGCGCTTTCCCGAAGCCATCATTGCGCTGCACTTCCACAACACCCGCGGCATTGGCCTGGCCAATGTAATGAACGGGCTGGCCCTGGGCGTGCGCGAGTACGAATCTTCTTTCGGCGGACTGGGCGGCTGCCCGTTTGCCCCTGGCGCTACCGGCAACATCTGCACGGAAGACCTGGTTTATTTGCTGCATGAGTGTGGCTATGAAACCGGGATTGATCTGGAGAAGCTGGCCGCCGTGGCGCGCCGTGTGCAGGAGGTGATGCATCGCGAACTGCCCGGGCAATACATGAAGGCGGGTGCACGTCTGAAGCTTTCGACGATGGAATCCGTGCGGCGCGCAGTCGGCTGAGGTATTGGCAGCTTCGCAGTAGCGCTTCGCCGGCCGACCCTGGGCGTGGCGAACTAGTGACGCACCAGCAGGTTCGTACCCGCTAGCTTACGTCCAGCGGCTTGTCGCTGAACCACGCCAACTGCTGTGATTGCGCCAGCAGCTCGCCGCCTGCTCTCAAGATGCTGGTGTCCTGTTCGAAGAACCCGCGTGTGCCCGTCGCGCAGCGCGATTCGAGCAGCACTGTCCTTCTTCAAATGGTTGGCGACAGAACAGTCAATTTGGCGGAGAAGGTGGGATTCGAACCCACGGTGATGTTGCCACCACGCCTGATTTCGAGTCAGGTACATTCGACCACTCTGCCACTTCTCCTGCGTTCAACGTTGCGGCTGGTCACTGCCGCAAATTGTACCAGTGGACCTTAAGCACGCAGCTCAGTGATGCCGCCCATATAAGGCCGCAAAACGTCCGGCACCGTCACAGATCCGTCCGCATTCTGATAATTCTCAAGCACTGCAACAAGCGCACGCCCAACGGCCAATCCCGAACCATTCAAAGTGTGCACCAGTTCATTCTTGCCCTGAGCATTTTTAAAACGCGCTTGCAAACGGCGTGCTTGAAAAGTCTCGCAATTAGAACAAGAACTGATCTCGCGGTAAGTCGCTTGCGCAGGCACCCACACTTCAAGGTCATATGTTTTGGTTGCACCAAAACCCATGTCACCCGAACACAGCAACATCACACGGTAAGGCAAACCCAGCTTTTGCAAAATAGCTTCTGCATGGCCAGTCATTTCTTCCAGTGCGTCATAACTTTTTTCGGGATGGACAATTTGTACCATCTCTACTTTGTCGAACTGGTGCTGACGAATGAGGCCGCGAGTATCGCGCCCTGCACTGCCTGCTTCCGAACGAAAGCAAGGTGTGTGCGCAGTGAGTTTCATGGGCAAATCGGACTCTGCCAAGATTTCATCGCGCACCACATTGGTCAAGGTCACTTCTGAAGTGGGAATTAAATAAAGCGCCTGATTGTCAGCGCCTTCATCAGATTCTTGCCCACCCTTTTTGGCAGCAAACAAATCGCCTTCAAATTTAGGCAATTGACCGGTGCCGCGCAATGTGTCTGCGTTCACGATATACGGCGTGTAGCACTCTGTGTAGCCGTGCTGCTGTGTTTGGGTGTCTAACATGAACTGCGCCAACGCGCGATGCATGCGTGCAATTTGGCCGCGCATGAATGTGAACCGTGAACCAGCTAGTTTGATACCAATGTCAAAATCAAGACCAAGTTTTTCACCGATGTCTACGTGGTCGCGCACTTCAAAGTCAAACGTCTTGGGGCCTTTACCATCCACACTCCATTTGCGCACTTCTACGTTGCCATGTTCATCGGCACCCACTGGCACACTTTCGTGTGGCAAGTTGGGCACGGCCAACAACATGTCTTGAAGTTCTGCTTGCAATGCATCTAAGCGCAGGGCAGACGCATCCAGTTCAGTTTTGATGCTGGCCACATCGGCCATGACTTGGTCGGTGCTTTCACCTTTGGCTTTCAACATGCCAATTTGTTTGGACAAGCTGTTGCGCTGACTTTGCAATTCTTCGGTGCGCGTTTGCAATGTTTTGCGCTCTGTTTCTAAAGCACGAAACTTTTCCACATTCAAAAATACTTGTGGTTTTTTACGAGTCTCTAAGCGCGCTACAGAAGCGTCCAGATCTTTACGAAGCAAAAGAATGTCTAGCATGTTGTTAAATATTTAAAAGGCCCAAAAAATCAATGGCCATCGTCTAATTTTAATCCCTTGGGCAAAGGGAATTTAATGGTTTCAGTCACACCGTCCAATTTGCGAATTGACGTAGCGCCCAATGCGCGCAATCGGGTGATGACATCTTGTACCAGCACTTCAGGCGCAGAAGCACCCGCAGTAAGACCCACTCGGTGTTTACCTTCAAACCATTCGTTTTGAAGTTCGTCGGCACTGTCAATCATGTAGCTGTCAGCGCCCAAGCGGCTTCCCAACTCACGCAAACGGTTGCTGTTGGAACTGGTGGGACTGCCCACCACCACCAACACATCAACTTGGGGGCTCATGAGTTTGACGGCATCTTGCCGGTTTTGGGTGGCATAGCAAATATCTTGCTGCTTGGGTTCACGCACACTGGGAAAGCGCTTCTTCACTGCCAATAAAATTTCTGCTGCATCATCCACGCTCAAAGTGGTTTGCGTGACAACAGCCAACAGTTCTGTCTGTTTAGGTTGAACCTTGAGCACATCGTCCGAGTCTTCTACCAAGTGAATGCCATTGGGCAATTGGCCCATGGTGCCTTCTACTTCAGGGTGGCCTTTGTGACCAATCATGATGAACTCGTAGCCCTCTTTGTGCAGCTTGGCCACTTCGACATGCACCTTGGTGACCAAGGGGCAGGTGGCATCAAAAATAGTGAAGCCGCGAGCCTCCGCTTCCGCCTGCACTGCTTTACTCACACCATGCGCGCTGAATACCAAGGTGGCACCTGGGGGCACATCGCTCAACTCTTCAATAAAGATAGCGCCTTTGGTTTTGAGGTCGTTCACAACGTAAGTGTTGTGCACAATTTCATGGCGCACATAAATAGGCCGGCCAAACTTGGCAATGGCCGCTTCCACAATGTCGATGGCACGGTCGACACCGGCACAAAAGCCACGCGGCTCAGCCAATAAAATTTCTTGCACGCCCATATTTGCTTTCATTTTTTAACTTGGTTTTACAAAATACCAATCACATGCACTTCAAACGTGACAGAGTGTCCCGCCAAGGGATGGTTGAAGTCAAACAACACGGCACCATCATCGGCCACTTGCATCACAGCACCTGCATATGTGCCATGGCCGTCTGGTGTGGGAAATTGCACCACATCGCCAAGCACATAGTGTTCTTGCGCTGCACCCAACTGGGCCAGTAACTTGCGAGCGACCCATTGCTGCATGTCCGGGTTGCGGTCGCCAAAGGCTACACCCGGTGCTAATTCGAAAGTGGTACGAACGCCCTCTTCCAAACCCATGAGACACGATTCCATACCGGGCGACAACTCGCCAGAGCCTAGCGACAAGGTGGCAGGCTTGTCTTCAAACGTATTGATGAGCGTACCCTGAGGGCCTGCCAACCGGTAATGCAAGGTTAAAAAAGAGTCAGCTTGGACGGTGCTCATAAAACTTAATTCTCAGAAATGCGCCTTGAAGGCGCTAGAAGCGCAATTCAATGCAGGCTAATGAAAATCCAAACCGCCCCTTGAAGAGGGCATTGGGTTCAGACTTCAAGAGTCGAATGCGCCATTGTAAAAAGCTTCTGCGGCTTTCGTCCCCAAAAGCCTGAATCTGGGGCATTTATCTCTTCAGAAAGCCCATGAACATCCAAGAATTACCCCCAGACACCCGTCCCCGCGAAAAAATACTCACCCGCGGGCCCAGCGCTTTAAGCGATACCGAGCTTTTAGCCCTCTTGCTCCGAACTGGGGTGGCTGGTCGCAATGTGTTGCAATTGGCACAAGACATGTTGGTGGCCAGTGGCAGCTTGGCAAATTTGCTGCTTACTCCCCCGACCCAACAACCCGCCATCAAGGGCCTAGGGCCCGCCAAACAATCCGAGCTTTTGGCTGTCATGGAGTTGGCCAAGCGCGCCATGGCACAGCAACTCACCTCGAGGGAGGTGATGCAAAGCGCCGCCAGCGTTCAACTCTATCTTCAACTTCATTTGGCACACAAAACTCACGAGGAGTTTGCCATGCTGTTTCTAGACGCTCAGCATAAACTGGTGTGCATGGAAACTTTGTTTCGGGGCACGCTCAGTCAAACCAGTGTGTACCCCCGTGAAGTGGTACTTCGAGCGCTGCATCACCACAGCGCCGCGGTGGTTTTGGCACACAACCATCCCAGTGGCTCTGTGCATCCCAGCTCTGCTGATATGCATCTCACCCAAAGTTTGAAGACTGCTTTGGCCATGGTGGATGTTCGGGTCTTAGACCATGTGATTGTGGGCCCAGGCCAGGCCTTCTCCATGGCCGAGCAAGGTGTTTTATAGGGTCGCGGTTAAAACACGCACAGCTTGTGGCAACATTGGCTGGTGAAATTTCAATCGCTTCAAGATCTCAAACAGGTTCAAAAGCAAATTGCGGCGGCGCAGGCCAAAGCAGCTGCTGAGAAAGCCGAGCGCGCGGCAGCCATTCGCAAAGCCGAGGCCGATAAAAACCTCTTTGCACGAGCCATTGGCAAGGTGGCGCCATTGCCTGTCCACAACAAAGCCAACCTTCCCAGCAAGCCGCGTGATCCTGTGGCTACGCAGCTTCAAAAAGACGAAGCCAAAGTCATTCAAGATTCATTGAGTGATGAATTCGACGTGAGCACTTTGCTAGACACCGACGATGCGCTTAGCTTTCGCCGGCCCAGTGTGGGCACAGAAGTCACGCGCAAGTTGCGCAAAGGCGACTGGTCTATTCAACGTGAAATTGATTTACATGGCTTGCGCAGCGATGAAGCGCGCTTGGCTTTAACCACTTTCATTCGCGAGGCTCACAAACAAGGCATTCGATGCGTCCGGGTGGTGCACGGCAAAGGCTTGGGCTCTCCAGGCAAAACGCCGGTGCTCAAATCGAAAGTGCACAGTTGGTTGGTCCAAAAAAATCAGGTGATGGCTTTTGTGCAAGCCAAACCGGCTGAAGGCGGCGCTGGTGCCTTGGTGGTGTTGCTCACACCTTCTTGATTTATTCAGAAGCCTGACGCAGCGTTTGCGACACAGGCTGCCTGAGCACTTCTGCCAAGCCCCACCACCCAGCCACCCAGGCCAATACGGCGCCTGTGAGTGCCCCAGCAGCTGGCACCCAAAGTGATGCAGTCCATTCAAATTCAAAGACGAACCGAGCCAAACCCCAGCCTACCAACTCGGCCACCAAGCTGGCCAAAAAGCCTGCCAACAGTCCAACCCCCATCAACTCTGCTGTTTGAACTTGACTTAACAAACGACCCGTCGCACCCAAGGCCCGCATGATGGCGAATTCTCTTTTTCGCTCCTCGCGTGTGGACGTGACAGCGGCAGTCAGCACCAACAAGCCAGCCATCAAGGTGAAAGCAAATAAAAACTCAACCGCGCGAATGACTTGGTCCAACACTTTTTGAACTTGCGTGAGCGTGGCTCGCAAGTCGACACTGGTGACATTGGGAAACTGCTGAAGCAAGTTGCGCTCGAAGCTTGGCTCGTCAGGTGTTTTAAAAGCTGCCATGTAACTCAAGGGGACATTGGGCAAATTGTCAATCGGGTAGATCACAAAGAAGTTGGCACGCATCGAGCCCCAGTCTACTTTGCGCAGAGAGGTGATGCGCCCTTCAGAGATCACGCCGCCCACATCAAATCGCAAACGATCGCCCATCTTCAAGCCAAGTGTTTTGGCAATGCCAATTTCTACACTGACGGCATCGCTCTCGCCTTCTCGCCATTGACCTTGAACCACTGGATTGTGCTCGGGCTTGGCAGAGCGCGCAGACAAGTTAAATTCCCGATCGACCAAACGTTTGGCGCGGTCATCGGTGTAATCTAAAGGGCTGACAGCGTTGCCATTGACGGCGACCAAGCGACCTCGGATCATGGGGTACCAGTCGTAGTTTTTCACTCCCTCTTGCCTCAGCGTGGCTTGAAATGCTTCCGTTTGATCGGGCTGGACGTTGATGACAAAACGATCGGGCGCATTCACCGGTGTGGCATTTCGCCAGCTGCTGATGAGATCGGTGCGAAGTAAAACCAACAAGACCAAGGCTAACAAACCAACCGACAATGCGCTCACTTGAACCACCGCATAAACGGGACGCGCCATGACTTGGCGTGTGGCCAGCAAAAGCCATCGGGGGGTGGCGTCGGATGGCACCCACTTGCGCAAGAGTTTCAAAGCCAACCAGGTGGCGCCAGCAAACAACAGGGTGGCGATTGCAAAACCACCGACTGTCATTAGGCCCAACTTCAGATCCCGACTGGCCCACAGCAAAGCGCCTGCAAAACCAAACAAGCCCATCAGCAAAACACCGACAGATGCTGGCTGCAAACCACCGACGTCGCGGCGTATGACTCGCATCGCCGGAACTTTGGCCAACTGCAACACAGGTGGCAATCCAAATGCCAATAACAAGGTCAGGCCCATGCCCAACCCCAACAGCGCAGGCGCGATGGAACTGGGCGGAAGTTGAGCATCGACCAAACCCGCCAACAACCATACAAAAGCGTGATGAATACCGAAGCCCAGCAGCACGCCCATCAAACTGGCCACCATACCGGCGGTAATGAACTCAAAGGCGTAGGCCACAGACAGTGTTTGTTGACTCTGCCCCAAGACGCGCAATAAGGCGCACGCATCAAGGTGCTTGCTTGCAAAGGTTCTGGCTGCCAAAGCCACCGCCACCGCACACAAAAGGGCAGCAAGCAGCGCAACCAAATTCAAAAACTTTTCCGCACGGTCTAGAGTTTGGCGCATTTCAGGGCGGCCACTTTCCATCGACTCAATTTGAATACCGCGCACTTCTGGCTTGTCCACTTCCGCTCGAGCCCATTTTAAAAACTGCTGCACATTCACCTGCGACGCATCACCTGATACCGCCATACGGTAAGAAATACGGCTTGCTGGTTGAATCAAGCCCGTGGCAGGCACATCGGATTGGTGAATCATGACCCTCGGTGCAAAATTCATAAAGGCGGCACCGCGGTCTGGCTCGCGGTCAATGAGTGCGGCAATTTGAAAAGACTTGTCACCCAACCAAATCGCATCACCCATCTGAAGGTTCAACACTTCCAGCAAAGCAGGGTCAACCCAAGCTTGCCCGGGTTGAGGCACATCGCGGGTCAAGCGTGAAGTTGCTTCATTGTTGGACGCAGTCTGACTTTGAGGGTTCAACAAGCTCATTTGCCCCCGCAAAGGATAGCCTTCGGACACTGCTTTCAAAGCCACCAATTTGGTTTCGCCGCCTTTGGTATCGTCTGCGCGAGCCATGCTGGGAAAGTTCAAGGTGGCATTGGTTTTGAGTCCGAGTGCCAAGGCCTTCTTTTGAAAATAGTCGGCTGTTGGTTTGTCGCTAACGACCACCGCATCACCGCCCAAGAGTTGTCTCGCGTCTCGCCATAAGCCAGCTTGAAGTCGATCAGAGAAGAATCCAACGGCAGTGAGTGCAGAAACTGCCAACACCACCGAAACAATGAGCAAGTTCAACTCGCCAGAACGCAAGTCTCGCCAAAGATTGCGCCACCCCAATTGCAAGGAGCGCAACCACGAGTGCTGACTCACGACAACTGACGGAAGGCTCATGAGCGCTTTAGAAACTTCAGACGGCATCTTGAAGCATGGGCTTGCTCAAGGAGCCTTCAGCCAGTTCGGCTTGCCACTTCAATCTGTGCGGTGCGCTGAAACACAAGAACCGCTTGTTGGTCGCACGTCCAATGGCGCAAAGTTGTACGCGCTCGGCCACTTCCAAACCCATTTGGGTAATGCCACTTCGAGACACAGCAATGGGGACACCCATCTGGGCTGACTTGATGACCATCTCGCTGGTCAACCTACCCGTGGTGTAAAAAACTTTGTCGTGGCCGCTGACATCGTTCATGACCATCCAGCCAGCAATGGTGTCAACGGCATTGTGCCGGCCTACATCTTCGACAAACATCAGCATGTCTGAACCCTTGAACAAAGCACAGCCATGGACCGAGCCCGAAGATTTGTAAGTGGTTTCTTGAATGCGAATGGCGTTCACCAAGGCGTACAAAGTAGCCTGAGAAATATGCGCATCAACTGGCAATTGAATGGCATCAATGTCGCTGACCAAATCTCCGAACACACTGCCTTGTCCACAGCCTGTCGTGACGACGCGCGCTGCCGTTTTAGGCCCCGCTTGGCTTTGGCCCTCGCGCGTATTGATGGCCGCCACACCAGGCTGCCCCATTTCACCTTCACCTAAAGTCCAATCCACGGTGATGGATTCAATTTCATTCACGGATTGAATCAAGCGTTGGTTGAGCAGAAATCCCAGCACCAACCATTCTGGACTGGCGCCCAAAGTCATGAGGGTGACCAACTCTTTTTTGTCTAGGTAGACGGTGAGCGCACGCTCCGCCGGAATATGCACTTGGGATGTTTCACCAAACTCGTTGACCACACTGATTTGACGCGTCAATTCTGCGCGGGCTTGGGTCAGTCTGGGCTTGAGGGCAGGCGTTTGCAACATGGGTCAATCAAAGATTCAGGTCTGAGCCTAACGCAAAAAGTCCCACGCCTTTGCAGCGAGGGACTTTCAACCTGATGAATTCAGGGAAAAATCAGGATTTTTTAGCGGGCGCAGGAGCGGCGGGAGCGGTAGCTGGAGCAGGCGCTCCAGGCTTAGTGCCTGATGCGGGTGCTGCGGCTACAGGAGCAGGAGCGGCCGGAGCAGCTGCCACATAAGGACCTGGATCTGCACATGCTGGTGTTGCGACAGGCGGGTTAGTGGGTTTGCCGCTGGCCTTGGCTGTCTTGTAATAGTGGGCAGCCACTTTTTCACGCGACTTGCACAATTGAAAGTCTGCCACTTTGTTGCTGTGGGCTGTTTTAGCAGCAGCTTCTGCAGCCTTGGCTTTTGCTTCGTCGCTAGGCGCTGGCAACTTGGCCATTGCAGAAAGACTGAACAAGGAGGCCAGCGCCAAAGCGGCCAAGCTGATCAATGATTTTTTCATGATTTGAGTCCTCTTACTTCAGGCAGATGCCGATGTGGATGCCGCGCCGCCGTGGGCAGCAGCTTCTGGAGATCTTTGTGCAGGAATTTTGCCTGCCTTGATGTCGTTGTACCAAAGTTCGTGATGCTCTTTGGCCCAAGTTTCATCGACATACCCTTCCCGCATGGCGCTGAATGCGCCTTGCATGCCAATGGTACCCATGTAGATGTGGCCCAAGAACATGGCCATCATGAGCACAGTGGATATACCATGAATCATGTTGGCAATTTGCATGGTGCTGCGCTCATAGATGAGACCAGGAATGAGCATATCGAGTACCAAGCCTGAGGCCACCACAATGACTCCCAAGCCCAGGACACCAAACCAGAACACTACCTTTTCACCGGCATTGAAACGGTGTGATGGCACTTCGTGGCCTGAGAACATGCCACCACCCTTTAAAAGCCAAGTGATGTCTTCCTTGCTAGGCCAGTTGTCCTTCAGGAAAGTGACAAACACAATGATGAGCGACACAGCAAACAAAGGCCCAGCGAAATTGTGAACGTTTTTCAGAAAATAAGTGAAATAACCAAACAAGGTGGTGCCAATGAGGGGCAGGATGAAATACTTTCCAAAAGCAATGACTACACCTGAGACGGCCAACAAAACAAACGCAATCGCGTTGGTCCAATGGGCAGCGCGCTCTAGCGGCGTAAAGCGCTCAATCTTGCGACCTGTTTCTGCACCATGCAGCTTCATGGTGCCTTTACCGTAATAGAACAAGGCAATAGCCAAAGCAACAATCAGCAGCAATGAGCCACCGTAGGGAATGATCCAGTTGTTGCGCACTTGGCGCCATGCCTCTCCCGCTGTGGTGAGCTTGGAGCCGGGGTATTGCACAAACGGTTGAATAAGGTTGCCCGCTTCAGGCGCTTTTGATGCAGGCAAGCTGCTGTAACCGTTGGCACCTGCGCCAACTTGTCGCCACATGGGTGCGTTGTTACCAGGTTGAACCTTGTCGCGCTCACCATTGTTTTGGTCTGCGTATTTGGCATCGGTGCTGGCATCGGGAGCGATTGAAAAAATATTGGCGCTTTGAACGCCAAGAGCACCCGTCTTGGGGCTGTCAGCGGCGGCTGGGGCTGCAGGAGCTGCAGGAGCTGCAGGAGCAGTTTGTGCAGACACACTCAAGACCCCACCCAACATCAAGCCTGCGGCCAAGAGACCCGACTGAATGCATTTAGTTACCGAGGATCTGTTCATGGTTGATCTCCCACCTTCAGTTGGATCGCGAGTGATCGTTTTGCCCATATTGAGCGCGCGTTTTGAGTTGCTGAGCCCAGCTGTTCTTGTCGCCTGCTTTCCAGTCAGCCTCCGTGAACACCTTGACACCCGTACCGGTATAAGGCGCGGCGTCAACCTTGGGCTGGCCCGTCAATTCTTGGGCTTTGTCGCCGCAAGCGGTGAGGCCTGCTGCCAATGCCAAAGCAATGGCAAGACCTGTCAAGCGTTTGAAGTTGCTCATGATTTAGCGCCTTTCGCATCGGTTTTGCTGCCGTAGGCAGTGCCCCAACCCCAAACCTCTGCACCTTTGCCGCGTTGCACCACGCGGTTGCGGAAAATATCGGCCACCACATCACCATCACCAGCGAGCAGCGCTTTGGTAGAACACATTTCAGCGCACGCAGGCAACTTGCCTTCGGCCAAACGGTTGCGGCCATATTTTTCAAACTCGGCTTGGCTGCCATTGGCTTCAGGGCCACCAGCACAGAAAGTGCACTTGTCCATCTTGCCGCGCACACCAAAGGTGCCAGCGCTTGGAAACTGAGGTGCGCCAAACGGGCATGCATAAGAGCAGTAGCCACAGCCGATGCACACATCTTTGTCGTGCAAAACCACGCCCTCTTCGGTGCGATAGAAACAGTTCACGGGGCAGACCGCCATACAAGGCGCATCGGAGCAGTGCATGCAAGCCACAGAGATGGATCTCTCACCGGGCACACCATCGTTCAAAGTGACCACGCGGCGGCGATTGACGCCCCAAGGTACTTCGTGCTCGTTTTTACAAGCCGTGACGCAACCATTGCATTCAATGCAGCGCTCTGCATCACAGATAAATTTCATTCTTGCCATGTTTTACTCCTGTGTGTGTTGAAGGCCTTAGGCCTTCTCGACATCGCAAACGGTGGTTTTTGATTCTTGCATCATGGTGACGCTGTCGTAGCCATACGTGGTGGCCGTGTTGACGGCTTCACCGCGCACGATAGGCGCTGCGCCATTCGGATAATGCGCCAGCATGTCGGCACCTTGCCAACGTCCTGAGAAGTGGAAAGGCAAGAACACGGTATCGGGCGCAACGCGCTCGGTGACCAAGGCTTGCACATTCAAACGTGCACCCGTGGGTGACTTAACCCAAGCCCGATCGCCGTTGCGAATGCCGCGCTTAGAGGCTGTTTGCGGATTGATTTCGACAAACATTTCTTGCTGCAACTCGGCCAGCCAAGGGTTGGAACGAGTTTCTTCGCCGCCGCCTTCGTACTCCACCAAACGACCTGAGGTCATGATGAGCGGGAACTTCTCATGCACCTTGTCGGCAATGTTTTTATCTTGAATGGTTTTGTACAAAGTGGGCATACGCCAGAATGCTTTTCTGTCGTCGTGCGTGGGGTACTTGGCCATCATGTCGGGACGGGTGCCATACAGTGGCTCGCGGTGCTGAGGGATTGGATCGGGGAAGTTCCAGACCACAGCACGGGCCTTGGCATTGCCAAACGGATGACATCCATGATTCTTCATGAACACACGAATCATGCCGCCAGAAGAATCGGTCTTCCAGTTTTTGCCTTCGGCTGCTTTGGATTCGGCTTCAGTCAGCTCGCCCCACCAGCCGAGCTTTTTGAGCAATACGTGATCTAGCTCGGGGTATCCCGTGGTGATGTCAGCACCCTTGGAGTGTGAGCCGTCTTCAGCCAACAATGATTTGCCTTCACGCTCAATGCCAAAGTTGGCGCGGAAGTTACCGCCGCCTTCCATGACGTGCTTGGAGGTGTCGTACAAATTAGGCGAACCTGGGTGCTTGAGTTCGGGCGTGCCGTAGCAAGGCCATGGCAAACCGAAGTAATCGTCACCGAAGTCATAGCCTGTTTCTTTGTCTTTGCCACCCTTAGATTTGAGCGTTTTGACATCGAACAAATGCATGTTGCGCATGTGCGCTTTGAGGCGCTCTGGACTTTGGCCGGTGTAGCCAATGGTCCAAACGCTCTTGTTAATTTCGCGCAAGATGTCTTCAGGCACGGGTTCGTCCATGCCTTTGACTTTTTGCATCT
>CANHXV010000007.1 GCA_947464665.1 Comamonadaceae bacterium | reverse complement strand
GTGTGAAACAGCGCACCTGTGACTTTGATGGCATGATAGGGCGCTTGAAGTGAGCGGGAAAATGTACGCCCCATGCTGTCGGTATGTCCGGCACGCACTTCGTTCAGCGTTGCCTGCAAGGCGGCCTCTTCACAGCCCACAATGGCCGCTAAGCCCGCCACATCCTTGGCGGTTCGAAGTGCACCTGCCGTTTCTGCATCTCTGTAGTCTGGAAAGCTTCTAAGCAATTCAAGCAGTGGCGCATCAAAAATATTCCAGGCAACACTGCCCGGTTGGCTCAACACATGAACCGCTGCCTCGGAGTAGCCTCCGGTCTCGTCGTTAAACCGTTGACCCAATGCGTTCACTTGAACACCACCCTCCATGATAAAGGCCCACGTCATGAGGGCACCTTGGGGGGTGACCCAAGAGCCGTGTCCTTGGTAGGCGTCTAAATCGCCCATCTGCAAACCCAATTCACGACCCCATAGAATGGCGGTGCCGTCGTTGCCTTGGTGGCCTGCAAAAACAGCGTTGGCCATTTCTGGCAACAACTCTTTCACCATCTCGGTGTTGCCGCCAAAGCCATTGCAGGCCAATAACAATTCATGGCAGGCCAAGTGCTCGATTGCACCATCAGGCCTTTGATAGCCTACGCCCAGCACACGATCTTCTGAATTGACCCAAAGCTCACAGACCAAAGACTGACCCAAAAAGTCAGCCCCCAAGTCATTCGCCACTTGCGCCAAACGGGTCATGAATGTGGCACCTGTTTTCTCAGGCATGGTGTGCATGCGTCTCACGGTATGACCCGGATACAAAAATCCATCGACAATTTCAAAGGGCAAACCCATTTTTTCAAGCTCGTCGATGGCGTGTGTGGCTGCTAAAACATAGGCCTTGAGCAAGTGCAAAGGCGCTTGGCCATGGGCCTTGTTCATCACATCGTCAATCAGCAGTTGATGTGAGTCTTCGATGCCCAATGATTTTTGCAAACGCGTTTCGGCCGCTGGAATAAAGCCAGATGACAAGGCAGAAGAACCCGTACCTGATTCATCTCGCTCTAACACCAAGACATCAATGCCTGCTTTGCGAAGCGCAATGGCCGCTGTTAAACCACATGCACCCCCGCCCACAATACACACCGGCACTTCGGGTGTACCTTCGGGCATGGCTTGTGCATGAATAATGTGCGGGGCTTTTTGATGTTTCATCATGATGCTCGTTGTTGCTGCAAACGCAGTTTGAGTTGTGGCAAAAGGCCACCGGCTTCCACCATGGCCACTAAAAAATCAGGAATGGGATCGCACGCAAGGCGTTGACCATTGGCTCGCACCACAGTCCAAGTCGAAAGATCAAGCGAGATTTTTTCGGCCTCTTCCAAAGCCTGCGCGTCTTTGCATGTCAATAACAGAAGCCCCAAGTTAAACGCATTGCGAAAATACAAACCGCCATAGGACGGCGCTACAACCGCCTTCACGCCTAACTTGACCAAGGCATCCGCGGCCTGCTCTCTGGAGGAGCCAATTCCAAAATTAGGTCCAGCGGCCAGCACGTCGCCTGTCTTCACGTTCGCTGCAAACTCAGGCCTCACACCTTCTAAACAATGCTTGGCAATGTCGTGAATGCCTAACTTCATGTAGGCACCTGGCGCCAATTGGTCGGTATCAACATCCGCCCCTACTTTCCATACGCGGTGATGCTCGCTCATGCCAAGACCTCCCTTGGGTCAGAAATACTGCCGCGCAAGGCCGATGCAGCGACGGTGTAAGGCGAGGCCAAATAAACTTGGGCTGTGGCAGAACCCATGCGCCCTTTGAAGTTGCGCGCTGTGGTCGCAATCACATTGGCACCATCTGGAATGCTGCCGCCATAACCAGAACACGCTCCGCAAGAAGTGGGCAAAACCTCTGCGCCTGATTGACGAAGGGTCTGCATCACACCCTCGCTTTCAGCCTGCGCATGATCTTGCAAGCTGGCAGGCGCCACCATCAAGCGAACACCCGCTGGCAATTGTTGGCCTCTGAGCACTTGGGCTGCTGCCCGCAAGTCTTCTAACTTGGCGCCAGTGCATGCGCCAATGTAGGCCACCTGAATCGGTGTATTTTTAAATTCATCTACCGACTTTGTATTGGCCGGACTGTGCGGCGCGGCCACTTGCGGCACCAAGGTGGCTGCATCAAATTCATGCGTCACTGCCTCAGCACCTTGATCGGTATGCCAGCCTTCAATTAGCACATCCTTAGCACCCGTGTTGGCCAACCAATCACGCGTCACTTGATCGGGTTCAATTAAACCAACCTGGGAGCCCATCTCAGCACTCATATTGGACATCGTCATGCGCTCTTGCATCGACAAAGCCTTCACCGCATCACCGCAAAATTCGATAGCTTGATACTCTCCGCCATTCATGCCGAATCGGCCAATCATGTGCAGCATCATGTCTTTGGCGGTAACGCCCGGTTGAAGTCGGTTGTTCCAGCGCATTAAAAAAGTTTGCGGGACGCGAACCCACAATTGTCCTGTAACCACCACCCCCAACATTTCGGTACTGCCCACACCAAACATGTAAGTGCCTAAGGCGCCACCGGTCGGTGAATGCGAATCACCGCCCACACAAAACATGCCAGGCTTGAGGTGTCCCTTTTGCGGCAGAACGACGTGGCATATGCCTAAGCTGTCGTAGACATGCGGTAATTTTTGTTCAAGGGCCCATTCACGCGCAATGCGAACAATGCGGCGCGAATCGTCATCACGTTCTGGCACATAGTGGTCCATGACCAAGACCACGCGCGACTTGTCCCAAATTTCAGCGCCCAGTTCTTCCAGCATGGGCTTGAGACGGCGAGGTCCGGAGGAGTCATGAAACATGGCTAAATCAACTTGGCAGTTCACAATCTCACCCACCGCCACGTTCGATCGGCCAGCAGCCTTGGCAATCAGTTTTTGCGCAAGTGTTTGAGGTGTATTGGTAGGCTTACTCATGTTTCAAACCTCTGGTGTCAAGATTACCTGATTTCAATTTCTGGCCTTTTCCTCTCTCATTGAAACGCGCGCATCGACATCACCGATGCTTGACACTTCCAACTGATATTCGTAACGATCGGGCCGGTACAGGCCTTCTAGCCATTGCACGGGTCGATCATCTGCATCAAAAACACGACGACGGACAGACAGCAATGCGCTGCCAATCGAAATGTCCAGAGCTTCAGCCACACGCGCATCGGCTTGGCGTGCTGAGATCGTTTGCTGTGCACGACCCAGTTCCACACCCGCCTCACTCAACAACTGCAAAATAGGCTTGGCAGCCAAGTCGCGGCGGGCCATGTCTTTTGTCAAATGCAGGGGCACGTAGGTAATGATGTAAGAAAGCGGACCTTCGCGGGAACTGCGCAATCGAATGGCTTTTTTAACGGGTGCGCCCAGAGGCACTTGAAGTGCCAAGGCCACATCTTCAGGCGCATCAATGGTTCGCCAGTCGAGTACCTTGACCGTGGTCGCGCGACTGGCACTGACGATGTTCTCCATCAAACCAGCAAGCCTCGTAGGCTGCGTCAACGCCGAGGTTCCAAGATTCAAGCCGGGATAGGTCACAGGTTTTGGAAAAGTACCGCGGCCCGCAATACGAACAATCAAACCCTCGGCCACCAGTTTTTCCATTGCATGACGAATGGTGACTCGCCCTACACTGAATTGTTTGGCCAATTCCATTTCTGCTGGCATGGACTTGGCAAAGCGTCCCTCTAACAATTGCTCTCGCAATACCAAATAAATTTGGTGATATTTGGTCAGCGGCAAACGAGGCGTCATGCAGGTGCCTCGTCAAAATTCCATTGATGCAACTCAATGCCAAAAACATCTTCTGGGCTTACACCCTCCAGCAAGTGATACAGCACAAACTGATAACACTCATTGGCATCAATTTCACTGGGTGTAAAAGCAAACGCCAAGTTGCCCCCCGTGGTCAAGCGCCCCGCAAATCCAAAATGCAATAAGTTTTGTTTGAAGACAGCTGCCGCAGTTTTAGCCATAGCGGCATGAGGTGCCAAAAACTCAATCACAAGACCTATTTCATGAAGGCTGCGCTTGGCTTGAGCCAGTTGACGAACTGCACCTTGACCATAAAGATGGGGCACCATGGTCCACTCACCAGGCACCAACTTGCGAACACGTTCGCTGACTTCCAGTAAAGCGCTCGGCATGATGCTGATCATGGTGGGGTCAGCCACACCCGCTAATAAAACCGCCCTAGCACCAGCATGAGAGGCACCCTCTACTTTCAAGGTGGGCGACGAACGCGGCACAAATTGGGCCCCAGATACCTGGGTGCGATGTGAATCGAGTGCAAGGTAGGAGGCTTGCTTGAGGTGCAATGTACCTTCTGGCTCTTCGACGATCCAGGGATTAGATTGCTCGTAAAGTGCATGCGCTGCCACCGATGCAGGCGTGGCATGGGCCGCCGGGTTCATGCTCTCCAAAAAGAAATCAAATTCACCCAACTCCGCCAAGATGGCATCGCGGCCGCCAGGGGTACAACACAAGGAGGTGCACTCAATGATTTTGGCCATGTGCAAAGACAATCCTGCGTCGTAACCGAGCATTTGCGGCAAGGCTGCAAAAATGGCTGTGTCACAAGAACGTCCTGCAATGAGCACATCCGGTTTTTGCGAAAGCGCCTTCATGAAAGTGTGTGTGCCGCAT
Organism: Comamonadaceae bacterium; assembly: GCA_947464665.1. GTDB lineage: Bacteria > Pseudomonadota > Gammaproteobacteria > Burkholderiales > Burkholderiaceae_C > Limnohabitans_A. Next base: position 17,486 of record CANHXV010000007.1, on the reverse strand, counting down.
TGCGCCACGATGTGGCTTGCCGACATGACTTGTTCTTCATTCGGCAGGGGAAGATTCAGTGAGGCGCCGCTTTCATCCAAGGATTTCAAATGGCCGTGCTGAATGGCTTGTATCAACAAGTTGCGCGGTACATCGCTCAACACAATGGCGACGCTGAAAGACAAGCCGTTTGCTTCAGCCACTTCTTTCAACAAAGACAGTGTGTCTTCAAGGTGTGGTTTGGCCCCTGCTGTGCCTGCACTGCCAATGATCAAGGGCACATTCAGTTGCCTGGCCGCTTTCAAGACCATTTCAAGATCGCGCCGAACCATATCGCGAGGCGCTGCCATTTGCCCCGACCCCAGATAAAACGGGCCAGGATCGATCGATCCCATGTCGCATCCAATAAAGTGTGGTTTTCTTTCAAGGCCTCGCTCAAAAGACTCTTGAACAATACCAAACCCCAGTTGTCCAGACGCAGACAAAACACGAAGTCTTTCTTGTCCCATCCGATGGCTGTCCAACAAGCGAGATACTGCGGTGGGGGTTGTTGGATGTGTCATTGGTTTAAAGCCTCAATGACAACAAGGGTGCATGTTGCTGAGCACCATACAAATCGCCATCACCCGGATTGCCAGCGCACACTGTGCGAGGCATCGATAACTTGATGGCAAAAATATGCGGCAATTCAAAACGCCGAACCTGTGTCGCCATTAGCCCGTAGCAAGCAGCGACTGAATTGATTTGAAGCGCCTCACTTTGAGCGGCTCGATCATAGGCTTGGGCATTGCTAAAAAATAAGTCGACGGTAAAACACAGAGGCCCGGCATTCTTGCTGCGGATCACGTTGGCCAAATCGGTGAGTGGCAAAGCTTCTTGGGCCATTGAGTCATCGGGCTGTGAAGCCACCATCCGCACAAATAATTTGTCCCGTAATGAAGGAAGCTCGTTGAGACAGTAAAAAACTCACCAATTCTCCAATCTCGTCGGGCTGTCCTAGGCGCGCCATCGGAATGCTGGCTTGCATGGCTGCCAGCGCAACCGGGTCGGCCATGGTGGGTGCCACCATGGGTGTAGCAACGGGTCCGGGTCCAACAGCATTGATGCGAACACCTTCTTGCGCCCATTCCAAAGCCAAAGACTTGACCATGCCGTTCAAGCCAGCCTTTGAAGCGGCATAAGCTGCGCCGCGAGCATGACCCACTAAGCCAATTTGACTGCTGATCACAACCACACTGGCATCACCCTGTCTTGCCTTGCGCATCTGGGCAATCGCAGAACGCGTTAAAACAAAGGTGGCGTCCAAATTCAGAGCCAAAGTTTGACGCCATTCGTCCAGCGTGATTTCATCAGAAAGTTTTTTGAAAAATAGGCCGGCACAACATGCCAAGGCATCAAGGCCCCCTAATGCATGAGCAGCCTTTGCTGGCAGTTCAGCGCAGGCTTCATCGTCAAGCAAGTCTTGCACAAAGACCACCGCTTGGGGTAATAGATGTTGAAGCACTGGCACTTGATGTTGAGTTTGCACCACTGCCGCTACCTTAGCGCCATGGCGCGCAAGGGCACAAGCCGTGGCCAAGCCAATGCCCGAACCTGCGCCGGTCACCAGCGCGTGACGCCCTGATAATTCCATGGCAGTATGGGGCATGACTTAAAGACCTAAATAGTTTTTACGCAATTCAGGATCACGCGCCATTTCTGCAGCAGTGCCTTGCATGGCCACTACACCGTTTTCGATGATGTAGGCGCGGTGCGCAATGGCCAAGGTTTGAACCGCGTTTTGTTCCATCAATAAAATGGGCATGCCTTCTTTGTTGATTTTGGAAATCAACTCAAACATTTGCTCCACCAGCAAGGGCGACAGGCCCAGAGACGGCTCATCCATGATCAGCAACACTGGCTCAGACATGAGGCCGCGGCCAATGGCCAGCATCTGCTGCTCCCCACCAGACAGCGTCCCTGCCAATTGTGAAAAACGCTCTTTCAGCCGAGGAAAAATTTCCACCACACGCTCTAAATTTTGCGAACGACGGGCCTTGCCCCTGACCTGACTACCCAGTTCTAAGTTTTCACGGACATTCATGTTTGGGAAAATTCTTCGTCCCTCTGGCACATGAATCAATCCGCGTTGCACCACCTCGGTAGAGTTCGCGCCAGTGATGTCTTCACCTTGGAAACGAATAGACCCACTGAAGGGTTTGTAAAGTGCAGAAATATTGTTATTAAGCGTGGACTTGCCAACGCCATTGCTACCCAGAACGGCCACAATTTCACCAGCGCCAACTTCTAAGTTAATACCCCGCAAAACTTCGATTTGGCCATAGCCCGCGTGCAGATCACGAATTTCAAGCATGCGCTGCTCCTTGCTCTTGACCCGACATTTGATCGGCAGCGCCACGGCCTAGGTAGGCTTCAATCACCTCGCGGTTATTGACCACTTCTTCGGGCTTACCCTCTGCAATGATCTTGCCATAGGACAAAACATAGATGTATTCCGACAAACTCATCACTGCATGCATGACGTGTTCAATCAACAAAATGGTAACGCCTGAATCGCGAATGCTGCGAATGAGGGCAATGATTTCAACAATTTCTTGAGGATTCAAGCCGGCCATGACTTCGTCAAGCAACAACAGCTTAGGCCCTGTGGCCAATGCGCGAGCTAGCTCCAGACGCTTGCGCCCTGCCACCGTGAGATCAGAAGCAGGCTGATCAAGCATGTCAGACATGCCCACTTTGTCTGCAATCAAGCGCGCGTGGGCATGGGCTTCATTCTTGCCAGAAAATTGCTGAAATGCACCCACCGCAATGTTTTCAAGAACAGAAAGTTTGGCAAAAGGCTGCGTGATTTGGAAGGTGCGAACCATACCAAGACGTGCAATATCGTGTACCGCCATGCCCACAATGTTTTGTCCCAACAATTCGACTTGACCACCATCGATTGGATGGAAACCTGCAATGGCTGCAAACAATGTTGTTTTGCCAGCGCCATTCGGGCCAATCAAAGAAATGATTTGGCCTGCACCAACTTCAAGGGAAGCGTTGTCAACGGCGCGCAAGCCGCCAAATATTTTGGTTAAAGCTTTTACTTTGAGCATCAGGCATCTCCTTTTTTGGCGGCAGATGCCAAGCGGCCAGCCTTTTTTCGTTCCTTGCCCTTGAACAATTCAACCAAGCCATTGGGTAAGAAAGCAATGATGATGACCAACAAGGTGCCGTAGAGCACCAAGGAAAGTCCTTGGAGGCTGAACATCGACCTTGTGACTTCACTGACCAATGCCAGCAGCACAGCACCAATAAGTGGGCCGTAAACAGTTCCAGCACCACCAATCATGCTGACCAAAAGCATCTCAACCGATTTGTCCACACCAAACACAATGGTGGGATCGATGTACAAGAAGTACTGCGAAAAAAAACAACCCCCGACACCCGCAATGGCACCCGAAATGGCCATGATTTTGATCTTTTCAGAAAAGATATTGATGCCCAAGGCGCGTGCTGAATCTTCGTTTTCTCGAATGGCGGCCAGACGCGCACCAAAGCGCGATGCCTTGAGCCAAAGGGCGATGGCTACCGAGATCACGGTCAAGGCCAAGATAATGAAGTAAAAAACACGCCGATCGCCAAACTGAAAATTGGCTGCGGTTTGTTTCATAGGAATGAGCATGCCCAAACCGCCGCCGGTGATTTCAACCGAATTGGCGACGATGCGAAACACTTCGGCAAAAGCCAAGGTGATCAATGCAAAGTAAGAACCTTTCAGTCCTGCCCTGAAAGACATCACACCAATGAGCCAACCTGCAGCAGCGCCCGCCAAGGCAGACACAGGCAGGCCCCACCAAGGGTTAAAACCAAAGCGCATTTGAACAATGGTGGAGGCATAGGCGCCAACACCAAAGAATGCGACATGCCCAAATGACAGTTGTCCTGCAAAGCCCCCAGCAATGTTCCATGACTGTCCAATGAACGCATAGAAAAGTGCCAGAACACCAAAGTTAATGACAAAGGCAGATTCGGATGTAAACGGAAAAATGATGGCGACAACCAACAACAACAAATGAAGAGTCCAAGGTGAACGATTAAAAATCATCGTTTGTCTCCAAAAAGGCCTGAGGGTCTAAACAGCAATATCAAGATAAAAATCAGAGAGATGCCAATTTGCCCAAGGCTCTCACCCAAATAAAGACCGCCAAACGATTCGGTCAAGCCGACAATCAAGCCGCCCACCACTGCACCCAAAAAGCTTCCCATGCCGCCCAGCACCACCACCGTGAAAGCCACCATCACAAAGACGTGACCCGTGGTGGGTGAGACATAAAAAATAGGCATCAACAATGAAGCTGCAGCACCTAATGTCGCCATGCCCAGGCCAAATGAAATAGCAAAGACCTTGTCTACGTCAATGCCGACCAAACGTGCGCCCATACGCTCTTTGGCAACAGCACGTATGGCACGACCTGTGTCTGTTTTGGTAATGAAGATGCCCAGCAATGCACACATCACCATGGCCGCAAAAAAGGAAATAACTTTGGGCAGTCCGACCAACAAAGGCCCCACCTCAAACATTTTGTCGCTGTAAGACATGGAAATGGTGCGCGAGTCTCCAGTGAAAAACATCAAGGCCAAGTTTTCAATCACGATGGACAAGCCCAATGTGATGAGCAAAATGTTTTCGTCTTTGCCATACGACAATTTGCCTATGAAATACTTATAGAGCACATAGCCCATTACAAACATGGTCGGCATCGTGACAATCAAGGAAAGATAGGGATCGACACCTAGCTTCGTCACCAAGTAATAAACACCAAACATAGACACCATCAACAGGCTACCGTGGGCAAAATTAATGATGTGTAAGACACCATAAATCAATGTAAGCCCAGAGGCGACGAGGGTGTAGATACCCCCCATGAGAATGCCATTGATGACAGCTGCTCCGATAATGGTCAGGTCCAAAACGAATTCCTTTAAATGAGGTCGATGAAGCTGTCGTCAAACTGCAATATAAATTCGCACAAGGCGTTCAACCTGACTGCAAATCGCAGTCAAGTTGAATTCTTCGTTAGCAATCTAAGAAATTTAAAAGCAGTTCGATCCGGCAATAAATACTGAGTTAAGACTGAGCAAATGCTTGCCTAAAAGCCTGAATCAGCTGAATTTAGGACGCGGGAAGACGGGCTTCACCCCTGCAAATTCATTGGGCCACACCACATCGATGTCGGTCCTGCTGGCCTGCAGCATTGCCGCACGACCACCCGAGTTCTGACCGTCGACGAACTTTGTGGGGCCATAAGGCATGAAGTGGTCGGACCAGGTGCTGGCCTCAAGAGCGGCAATGACCCTTTCCTTGTCAGCCGACCTGGCGCGCTCCAACGCGTCTGCGTAACACTTCACGGAGTTGTAGCCACAGTAAACCTCAAAGGTAAACAGGCCACCCCTCGCTTCTACCGCCTTGCGCATGGCCAAGGCCTTCGGATTGCGCGGGTTGTACCAGTGGTTGAAGTCCATCATGTTCTGAGCGATATCAGGCTGCTCACTGACCAGCTTGAAGTTGAATCCACCACCCAGAACACTGAACATCGCCGCCACATCCACGCGCTGCTGATGCAAAGTGCGCGCCAACAAAACGTACTCGTTTTGGTAGTTGCTCATGATCACGAGGTCTGGCTTGATGCCCTTGATCCGCAGGGCGACGTTGGAGAAGTCGCGAGTGGGGTTGGCATGTTTGATGACCTCTGCCACCTGCACATTGATACCGGGAAGGCGGTCGGCAAGCAGCTTAGCTGTGCCCGTGCCAAACTCCGACTCCTCGTGTACCAAAACCGCGGTCTTGGCGACACCGCCAGCCGTCCTATTAATTTCGCCCAAGCCCACAATGGCATCGTCCACGCACTTGCCAAAGCCAGGCGCCAACCTGAACACATTCTTAAGTCCGCGTCTGACGATTTGGTCGGATACGCCCACGTCAATCATGAAAGGCGTGTTGTACTTGGCTGCAGCCTGAGTGGCTGGCAGCGCAATGGCGCTGGAGAAGCAGCCCACATAAGCGGCCACACCCGCCTGGTGCAGACGCTCCACCTCTGACACGCCTACCTCGGGGCGGGACTGAGAATCGCCCAAGGCGGCCTCAAGCTTGGCCCCGCCCATAGACTTGATTCCGCCAGCCGCGTTGATCTCATCAATGGCCAGCTGGCAGCCAAGGCGGCCTTGTCCCCCGCTGTAGGCGAGTCCCCCACTAACTGGGTGCACCAAGCCAATCTTGATGGGAGCAGGCTGCGCCAGCAAAAGGCCAGGTGCGCCGAAAGCGGTGGTCGCTGCACCAGCTTGCAAGATCAAACGACGGGATACGCGGACATCAGACGTCATGGTAATTCCTCAATGAAGAAGTTGGGGGTTAAGTTAAATTGTTCCATTCATAGAACAATTGGACACACTGTGCAACAATCCTTTTTTAAAGTCAAGCGGACAACTCCCAATCATTTCAAAAAAACAGCCGCATTTTCTCGCCATATTGGTTTTCCCCAAAACCGCACCACGAACGCTTAATTTGCACCACGATGGACCACTCGCATTACCGCTACAGCCCGCTGCCCCATCGAACGCCTTCTCTCTTAGCGCCGGGTTTGCATGTGTATGTGGTGCTCTATTTAGAACAATGGGACTTTGAAGCGCCCACAGACAGTGTGCGAGATCCAAGATTTGTAGGTGAGTTTGGAAGCTTCAACCCAGACTACCGAAGTTGGACACAACGTGAATATGGCTTGCGCATCGGTATTTTTCGTCTCATTGATGCACTGCGTGATGCAGGCATTCAAGCGGTGGTCGCTGCCAACAGCCTGGTACTTCCCCGTGTCCCGCAGGCGCTTGAAGCGTTGAAGCTCTCGCAAGCGCAATGGTTGGGGCACGGTATGGCCGCCACTCGACTGATGCATTCCAACATGACCCTTGAGGCGCAGCAAGATCACATCAGCAGTTCTCTAAAGACACTTCAAACTTTCACCGATGAAGTGACGCAGGGTTGGCTCAGCCAAGATTGGGGCACGTCGCCACTCACCCACGGTTTATTAGCCGATGCTGGCATCTGCTTTACCCTCGATTGGGGCAATGACGATCAGCCCTACTGGATGTCTCCGGCAGGCACTTCTCAAAAAAGTTTGCTGGCCATTCCTTTGTCCAGTGAATGGGACGATGTGCAAGGGCAATGGTTCAGGCCTGTAGAGCCTGCGCAACATGCGCAACAAATTCTTCAGGCTGCAAAGCAAATGCGCGATGAATGCCAACTGCATCAACGCAGTGCCGTCATGGGGTTAGGGCTTCACCCTTGGGTTTGGGGCATGCCCAGCCGCATTCGTTACTTGCGTGAATTGCTGACGCAGTTGACCCACACTGAAGGCATCACTTTCACGACCCCTCAAAAAATTTATGCGCAGTGCGCTGGCAGCGAAACGATTTAATCAAAGTTTAGGGAATACGCCATGGACTACCTCGATACCCTCAGTCATTTTGCATCAAGCCTTGACTATTCAAAGTTAGAGCCACAAGTGCAAGACCAAGTGGGATGGATTCTGGCCGACACGGTGGCAGCCATGGTGGCCGGTTCAGCAGAACCTGAATTGCGCGCCATTGCGAAGCGCCAACCTGCTTGCACGCCCCACCATTCAGCACAACTCGTTGGCTTAGGGCAAAAAAGTACACCCGAAGCAGCGGCCTTCATCAATGGCACATCAGGCACATTTTTGGAGATGGACGAAGGCAACCGGTTTTCTCGCGGCCACCCTGCGGTTCATGTCATCCCGGCTGCTTTGGCGCTCAGTCAAGAACGCACTGTCACTGCAGAAAATTTTCTAGCAGGCATGGTCGTGGGCTATGAAGTGGGTTCGCGTTTAGGCGCAGCCTCACAATTGCGAGGCGCTATGCACCCCCATGGCACTTGGGGAACTTTGGGTGCCGCCGCAGCCTGCGGTCGAGTTACTGGCCTAGATGACTGTGACATGCGTCAGACCATCAATATTTCCGCATCACTGACCACCGCCACGTCCAAGCAAACCATGCTCGAAGGCGGCTTGGTTCGCAATGTGTATGCAGGCTTGAGCAATCGAAATGGTTTATTGGCACTCAACTTGGCCGAGTGCGGCTTCAATGGCGAACGCGATGGCCCCTCTTCTTTACTGGGCAAAATCATTTCAGAAAGTTTTCAGACTGAAGCCGTCACGCAAGGCTTAGGACACGACTGGCACTTAATGCGCAACTACTTCAAATTGCATTCATGCTGCCGCTATAACCATGGCACGCTCGATGCCATTGATCTCATGGCAGCCGCGCAAAGGCTACCTCAGGTCAGTGACATCGAACGCATTGAAGTGGTGACTTATCACCTGGCTGCTGAGCTCAATGACCCTGCGCCCAACAACACCTTGGCCGCCAAATTTTCTGTGCCCTTTGCTGTAGCTACTCGCATCGTGAACAACTCGAGCGCACTTTCAAGCTTCACATGGGACCAAGTGCGCAACCCCGCCGTATTGGCCTTGGCACAAAAAGTGACGGTCTCGCATGACCCTGCTATGAGCGCCAGACTTCCCATGGAAAGACCTGCCAAGGTCACCCTCTATCTCAAAGATGGCAGCCAACGCGTGGGAGAAGCGGGCGTCAATCGAGGTGACGATGCATCACCCTACACCCGTTCTGAATTGCGCGATAAATTCATGAGCCTTACTGGCCGTGTCTGGCCCCTTGCACACTGTGAAAAACTTTTGCAAGCCACTTTAGATTTGGCCCATTTGAAAACACCGCTGCAAGGATGGACTGAATTACTGGCGCATCCCGCGCAATGAGCAGGTAAGCCAAATCAGATTGAAGCTGCGCATCATTCAGCGCAGTGAATTTTCACCCGCCATATAAACATAAACCGCTGTGAACAAGCCGTCCTTCAATTCAAAAAAGTTACAATTATTTTTGAACATTTTTTCGCCTTCGTGCGTGGTGTTTTCGACCCGAAAGCGACTGGCAATACGCTGAGCGGCCACGTCCACCGTGTGCGTGAAATTGCCATGCCACACTTTGGCATAGCGCTCATTCAGTCGCTCATACATGGCGCGTATTTCAATCTCACGGCCTTCGTAAGAAACACCATGATTGGGAACGGAAAATTGCGCATGGGGTGCAAAGCTGGCCAGCGTGCCTTCGACATCTTTTCGGTCTACCGCTGAAAAATAGCGTTCAGCCAAGGCTACGAGTTGCGCTTCGTCTAGGTTGATTGATTTCATGCTGCCTCCTTAAATCCTGCGTCTTGCAAAGCACGAAAGAGCGACAAAGCATTGGCATGGGCCTTGAAGGAATCCAGCGACAAAGGATGCTGCATGCGTTGCTCTTCCAAAAAATGGCCATGGCTTCTCCCCCTCACGCACAAAGCGGAAGGCTTCACAGCACCCGTTGGCTTCACGTGAGCAGGGACATAACTGATGGCAAATCCGAGGCGACGGTCGTTTGTTTCATTACCACCTGACGCGTGCACCAGGTCGGTGTGATGCAGCGACATCTGGCCCGGGCCCACTGGAATGAAGACGCCTTTGGCATCATCAAATCGGTCGCTGATACCTTGCCCTCGGCGAATCATGTTCATGGGCTCCGGTTTGTCATCGTGTTCAAACGCACCCCACTGATGACTGCCAGGCAAAACTTGCATGCAACCGGCAGCGATACTGGCATCACTTAATGCCACCCAAGCCGTCACATGCAAATGCGGCGACAAATAAAAATACGTGCTGTCTTGGTGCCAGCGAACGTAGGCTGGCGTGTTGGCTTCTTTCAAAAATAGTGTGGAGTGATACACCAAAATATCAGGCCCAATGACATCTTCCACGGCATCCAAAATACGCGGGTGATGAACCAACTGATCAGCCCAATTGAACAAGAGATAACTTTTTGACTTTTCAGGAAAATCAATGGTTTGACCGCGTTGCTTTTCCCAGTCTTCCAAATCTTGTCGGAAGGTCTTCACCTCGTCGGCGCTCAATACATCAATGGGCGACACATACCCATCACGGGCATAGGCCTCAACCTGCGATGCACTTAATAATTTAGACAAGATCTGACTCCCTTATTTTTGTACGCTGAAAATTTCAAGCCCGATTCACGGACTGCTGAGCAGCACTCATCATCTCTTGCAACATGTCCAGTCGCGGGTGCATGGGTCGCGGATAGGCCTTGCGGCTTTGCGACAAACCCAATCCCAATGCAGCTTCGGCCATTTTGTAACTCAAGGGGCCTGGATTAATGACTGGCACTGGCAAACGTTGGCTCAGGTAAACATGAGACTGGTGCATCGTGGTCGAGCCCAAAATCAAAACCTCAGCACCATCCTTCTCTATGGCTTCATAGGCCGCTTTCTCTAACAAGGGAAAGACGTCTTCCTCTTTACCTGACAACAACGATTGGTTATCGGTGGACATTTCAATGGAACGCACAGAAGCACATTTGTGATGCAACCCCAATTCATCCAAGGCTTTTTTATACAGCGGCTTCCAGCGATTGGCCATGGTCAACACAGAAAATCGATCGCCCAACATCAAGGCTGCCAACATCGACACTTTGCCGGGTCCAAACACGGGAATATCAAGCACTGAGCGCAATGCTGCCACCCCCGAGTCGCTCATGGTGTCGATGCACACAGCTGCAAAGCCTTCATCCTGAGCTCGGCAGCCCGCCTCAAAGTTAGCTGCGTCGGCCAAAACAAAATCATGGTGACTTGAGTAATTCACGGGTCCGGCTTTGACGGTGCGAAATTCAAAGACTAAATCGGGGGACAAATCAATGCCTTTGAGTTGCCCTTGGCGCAAGGCTAAATTTTCTGGTGACATGGCAAAGGGCACCACCACCAGTATTTTTTTCAGAGGATTTGTCATGCAGACACCTTCAATTCCGCGACAGCCTGCGCTGCCGAGGTGACCCGCCCAAACAATCTTTGAAAATTACGCATCGTGACTAGGTGCAGCTCTTCAAACGTAGTGCCACACGCGTCTTCCACCAAAGTGACTTGATAGCCTCGATCTGCCGCTTCACGCGCAGTACTTTCGACACACATGTTGGTCGACACACCTGCCATGTAAATTTGATCAATCTTCAAAGATCGAAGCAAGCTGTCAATGGACGTTGAAGCAAAAGCACCCACAGTGGTTTTGCGAACCACATGCTCGCCCTCTACGGGCTTGAGCTCATCCAAAATGGCATGATCAGGACTGCCGACATAGTTGTTGCAACTGGCCAGCAGTTTTTGCATGTGGCGCGGGGCATCACTGGCGTCAGGCAATGCAGCGCCCAAGGTCACATGAATCACAGGTTGACCTAGCCGGTGAAAATGCGCACGCAATTCAAGGGTGCGTGGCAGCACAGATTGTTCAATGCGCGCAAATCGATAGTCGCCCACGCTGGAGCCTTGCGCTTTTAAAGTACGTCCTAGGGCACCTTGTCTGGAACCCGTTGCATATTGCATGTCAATGATGACCAATGCGGCGCCTTGGGCGTTAATCATGGGTTCACTCATGAAATCGCGGATGTAGTCTTTCGGGGCGTTCATGGGAAGTCCTTCAGTTTTGTTGTCGATAACAATCGACGATTTGTGAGCCCGTGGCGCACCACACGCCCGCATGACTTCGAATGTATTCAAGTGCCTTGGCCAATGACCCGATGCGGTGAGGCTGACCCATGATGAAAGGATGAACGGCCACGTTCATCACGCGGCCATGCACTGCCCCCTCCGCATAGAGCACCTCAAATTCATCGATTATTTTTTGGGCAAAGGCTTCAGCTTCTTGGCCACGCCGCCAAGCAATGCTGTCATTGATTTCCATCGAGTATGGCAAAGAAGTCAATTCACCCTGTCGCACATGAACCGGCGTGGGTTGATCGTCGTGGTACAAATCACACAGGTATTGCATGCCACTTTCCGCCACCAGATCAGGCGTTAGCAAGGTGTTAGAGGCTGCAGGCGAGAACCATCCCTTGAGTCGCTGCCCAGTATGGCGGACATGAATTTCTTGACACGCTTCGATGGCCGCACGCTCTTCGTCTTCAGTCATGTTCCAGTGGTAGCGTGTGTTGTAGAGGCCATGCGACATGAACTCCCATTGACGCTGGAGCATGGCTTCGGCCAGTTCAGGGTACATGTCAAGCACCGACATTGACAAAGACACCGTGACGGGCAATTCAAGTGAATCAAACAATTCCATCAGGCGCCATACACCGACACGATTGCCATAGTCACGCAGGCCATAGCCCAAAATGTCAGGGTGCGGTACCCGAGGCCATGGATTGCGCACCCTGATTTGCTCAGGCAAGTATTCGTAATGCTCAATGTTGGGCGCAATCCACAGTGCGACACGCGCGCCGTTTGGCCATTGCAAAGGCGCGCGCTCTGGCAGCGCGGAATATGAAATTCGCTCGTGACCGGCTATGGACAAACGGTCGGTCGCCATTCAGGTGGCTTGGGGTTGCCAAGCATCCAAAATTTGTGAACCTGTAGCAGCCCAAACGCCTGAGTGACTCATGATGTGCGCCAAGGCTTCTTCCAAAGCTTTGATGCGATAGGGCTGACCAATCACCCAAGGGTGAAGAGAAATCGGCATGATGCGCCCACCTGCTGTGGCTGATTCTTTGTAAAGCACATCGAAATGGTCGATCAGTTGATCGCGGAAATCATTTTCTGTGTGATGGTTGTTTACCAAGATGGTGAAGTCATCAATGTCAACCGGGTGGGGCATGGCCACCAGGTTTTTGCCTGTGGTGTACATGGGGTAAGGCATGTCGTCATTGACCCAATCGCACACATAGTCTAAGCCGGCTTGCGCCAAAATGTCTGGGGTGTTGAAAGACTCCGACTTGGCGGGTGAAAGCCAACCACGTACCGCTTGACCGCTTGCCTTGCGCAATATGCTCAGAGTTTGGTCCACCCATTTCTTTTCTTCTTCAGCCGACAATCCGCCATGGTGCAAATGATCCATGTCCAAACCATTGGCCATGATTTCCCAGCCAAGTTGGTTACATTGCTTAATCAGGGTGGGATACCTGACAGCCACGGCTGCATTGACGGCAACCGTCGCGGGAATGCCATGTCGCTGCAGGGCCTTCATGATTCTGTAAATGCCAACTCGGTTGCCATAGTCACGCAGTGTGTAATGGCGAAAATCTGGATACGCCGTTTGCATGGCGCCTGGCGGTTTAAATGGCACACCGGCCATGTTCAAGGGGAACCACTCTAGGGCAGGCACCACCCACAGAGCCACGCGTGCTTGGTTCGGCCAGGCGACATGTTTGCGCTGAGGCAGCATCGACCATTCGTAGCGCTCATGGTCCATGCCAAAGCGACGCATTGGATACTCGAGGTAGTCGTCGGGCAGGGTTTTAGGCGCAGCCACATTCGCGCTCATGGTGCTTCTCCCACTGTTTGTCCTGCTGCAGTGAAAGCAGCGTGGTAGTGCTCGTTGTAATAGTGAGCGATTTCTCGACCCGTGGCCAACCAGACTTTTTCGTGCCCCGTGATGTAGGACAGTGCTTCTTCAAAAGCGGCCAAGCGGTAAGGCTGACCAATGAGGTAGGGGTGAAGGGGAATGCACATCACTGTGCCCGAGTGCTCACCCTCTTCGTAGAGACGATCGAATTGGCGTTTGAGAATGTCGCCGTAGCGTCGCGGCGAAACCAAGTTCACGTTGTAAACAATGGTGTCATTCATTTCTAAGGAATAAGGCATGCTGGTGAGCTTGCCTTTCTTCACCTTGACAGGGCCCGGTTGATCGTCGTGAAACAGGTCACAGACATAGGTGAGGCCCATGTCTGCCACCAGGTCCATGGTGTTGGGCGTGTAGGTGAGTGCGGGTGCCAACCAGCCATCCAACTTTTGACCCGTGTGTTTGTAAATGGTGTCGATAGAATCTTGAATCACTTGGCGCTCTTGCGCTTCGTTCATGCCCATGAGATAGCGTGTGTTGTAGGTGCCGTGTGAGTAAAACTCCCAACCTTCATCGGCACACGCTTTAATCACCTCGGGGTGGTGCTCGCACATGGCCACATTGAGGGACACACTGCCACGCATATTGCAACGCTTCATGACATCGAGCATGCGCCAAAAACCAGTGCGGTTGCCATAGTCTCGGTAAGAATAGTTGAGCACATCGGGGGCAGGGCGCGCCCAAGGTGCACGCGCAGGATTGCGCGGTGGATTGAGCTCATAAAACTCCACATTGGGAGCCACCCAAAATGCCACCCTTGCCCCATTGGGCCAGCGAATGATGGGCCTGTCGTTGTAGGGCAGATAGTCGTAAAAACCAGGGTCGCGCTTCGTGGCGGGCGCTTGTGCAGCGCCCGTCATGCTAGAGATCCTTTGCCAGGCACTTTGCTGAGTTGATCCAAAGTTTCAGCGATGGTGAGTACATCGGCGTATTTCAACATCATGTCGTAAAGGTTGGCAAAGTGCGGCGACTCATGTTTATCGGCCACACATTCCACAGGCACAATGGTTCTGAAACTTCTTTGCAGACTGTCCACCACCGTCGCACGAACGCATCCGGAGGTAGAACCGCCTGTGATCACGCAAGTGTCTACACCATGGTGGGTAAAGAGGGAACCCAAATTGGTCTCGAAAAAAGTTGAAGCCATGCGCTTGTTGATGATGATGTCTCGCTTGCGATCGATGACCAATCGGTCGTCGAATTCAGCCCGACGACTTCCAACTTTGATGTTTTGCAAAGAGTCAGGGGTGTTGGTGCGAGTACCCCACACTCCGCAGTCCTCTCCAGAATCCATGTAGGCCACATAGGTCCAAACGACAGGAAAGCCTTTGCTGCGAAAGACTTCAGCCAGTTGATTCACATAATGGAGTTGCTGGGGGTCAGTTTCATAAGCAGTGGCAAACTCACCCACGCAGGTGTAGGCTTTTTGCAAATCGATGTTAATCAGGGCTGGCACCTTGCCAAAACCAAAACGTTTTCGCGTGGGGTTGGCCTGCACATGTTCAAACAGTTGACGGGCAGATTTATCAGACAGTTCCATAGCGACCTAACAGTTCAAAAGAATGTCGAAGATATTCTCACGGGGTAATTGTCCTGTCAATAGAACAATTAATGCACTCAGGCGTAAGCTGTTCTCAGTTCGCGCTTCAGCAATTTGCCACTGGGGTTTTTGGGCAATGATTCAGCAAAGACAACTCGCTTGGGAACCTTGAAAGAGGCCATGTGCTGATTGCAGTGCGCTACGACCTGAGCTTCCGTCAAAGCTTGATCCGCTTTCAAAACAATGACAGCAGTCACAGCTTCGATCCACTTGGCATCAGGCAGCCCAATCACCGCCACCTCACTGACCGCAGGTAACCTGTAAATCATTTCTTCCACTTCACGGCTGGCCACGTTTTCACCACCCGATTTGATCATGTCCTTTTTTCGGTCCACGACGCTGATATAGCCCTCGTCATCGATGGTTCCCAAGTCGCCGCTGTGAAACCAATCGCCAGAAAATGAAGCGCGTGTTTTTTCTTCGTCCTTGAAATAACCCAGCATCAAATGCGGCGAGCGATGTACGATCTCGCCCACTTCACCGGGCTTCACGTCTTGCATGTCATCGTTCACCACGCGGGTTTCAACGTTCAACACGGCGCGGCCGCATGAGCCTGGCTTGCGAAGCTGATCAACAGGTCCAAGCATGGTGGCCAGAGGCGCAATCTCGGTTTGACCGTACAAATTCCACAGTCGGATCTTCGGTAATCGTGCAGCCAACTCTTTCAACACTTCCACCGGCATGATGGAAGCCCCGTAATAACCCTTAGCCAAATGCGTCAGTTTTGCAGGGTCAAGCAAAGGGGAGCGCAATAGCGCAATCCAGACCGTCGGCGGCGCAAAGAAACTCGTGATCTTGAACTTTTCGATCAAAGCCAGCAGGTTGTCAGGCACGGGCTTTGACGTGATGACATTGCTGCTGCCGATGTAAATGGCAGGGCCAAAAAATACATCTAATTGCGCGCAGTGATAAAGGGGCAAGGCATGCAAGGCCAAGTCTTGCTCGGCAATTTCAGCGTTGATCACACAACTCACGTATTGCCACAGCACCGCATCGTGCGTCAGCATGGCGCCCTTGGGCATTGATTCGGTGCCGCTGGTGTAAACAATTTGTGCCAGATCTTGACTGGCCATCCCCGACTCAGCAAGTGGCACTGTGCAAGCAGCCAATTCATAAAAATTGTGCATGCCCGTCACTGCTTCAGTCGGGTCTTCTGATGGCAACCATACAAACTGCTTTACCAGAGTGTCCAATTTGGAGGCTTGTTGCGCCAAATCAGCCAAGCCTGTGTCTGTGGCCAGCGTTTCAGCACCTGCGTGGCGCAGGATGTAGGCCACCTCCTCAGCCTTCAACATGAAGTTGATTGGAACCATGACCGCGCCCATTCGGGCCAACGCAAATCTCAGGGCTGCAAAACCGTGTGAGTTCCTCGCCAGCACCGCAACGCGGTCGCCTGATTTCACGCCAATGCCTGACAAACCAGAAGCCAATCTGGACACGATCGCATCAAATTCTGCGTAGGTCCAGGTTGTATTGCCACAAACAATGCCCAGTTTTTGAGGCAAGCGCAAGGCCGTCCGCCTGAGGGCATCTGCAATGGTTTGGCGCCTGACAGCAGGTGAAATGAGAGGCTGTGCTGCAGTTGACATTCAAAAACTCCAAATCAAATCGATAATGGCCTCATTGAACTTGAAAATTGAGAGACTGCAATTGGCACTTCCACCACCCTCCCCCCGAAAACTGTCACATACGCGAACCGCGGTCTATTCCGGCTTTGAGCGCGAAGACGGCATGTGGGACATCGAAGCCGCACTCACCGACATCAAAACCTACAGCTTCGTCATCCCAAGCCAAGGCCCGCGAGAAGCCGGCCAGCCTATTCACGGCTTGAACATTCGCCTCACGGTAGACGATCAGTTCATCATCCACGATGTGATCACCGACATGGCGCACATTCCCCACCCAGAATGTGACCAAGCCCCTCAAGGCATGCACAAATTGATTGGCTGCACTTTGGGTTCAGGCTGGCGTAAAACGATTGACGCGCACATTGGCGGCATTGCAGGGTGCACCCATTTGCGAGAAATGTTGTTCAACATGGCCACGGCGGCCTACCAAACTATTCCGTCTGCACGTCAATTTAGAAACCAGCAAGCCGGTCTACCCGATACGGCACCCACCACCCCGCCTCCGCATGTGGGCAAATGCATGTCATGGGCCTTTGACGGACCCGTGGTGCAACGCCATTACCCCATGTTTTATAGAAAACCGGGCGAAACTCAATGACGCAGTCCCTGCGATAATCTGCACTTCTAACGCGCGCCGCCATGGCGCGCTCCTTCCATCAGCCCCTGGATATAAACCAGTCACCGCTTGGAGTTTCTTGTGAGCAAAAAAGTATTTATCAAAACCTTCGGGTGCCAAATGAACGAGTACGACTCGGACAAAATGGCCGATGTCATGAAGGC
>CANHXV010000006.1 GCA_947464665.1 Comamonadaceae bacterium | reverse complement strand
TGGCCGATCATGCTGTGGTGATGCGCAAGGGAACTGTTCGTGAGGCGGGCCCTGTTAGAACACTGTTTAGCCAACCCCAAGACCCCTATACCAAGGCCCTGCTCAGTTGCCGCCCCAGCATAGATCGACAAGGCAAGCGGCTGTTAACCATTGACGATTGGATGTCTACCAACTCAGGTGAAAGTGCGTCCTTGACCATTGCGCCATCGCTAGATGCACCAGCCATGTCTGTTGCGACACCCAATTTAGAGAAGCCCTTGTTAGAAGTACAAGGGCTGCGCAAAGTGTTCAAGCGGTCTGGGCCGTGGTTTCAAAGCGATGACTTTGTCGCGGTTGAAAATGTCAGTTTTAAATTGATACGAGGACAAACGGTAGGCTTGGTAGGCGAGTCAGGTTCCGGTAAAACCACTGTGGGCTTGTGTCTCCTTAGGCTTCACGAAGCCACATCCGGCAAAGTATTTTTCGACGGAAAAAGTTTGCTCGACATGTCGAACTCTGAATTTGCAGCTTACAAGCGCAGGCTTCAGATCGTTTTTCAAAATCCGTATGCATCATTGAACCCGCGCTTTACAGTGGGTGAAATTTTGAGTGAGCCCATGCAACTGCACGGTATTGGCTCGAACAGTGCCGATTGGGAGAAACAATCTCTGAGTTTGCTAGACAAGGTGGGCATGCCGGCATCTGCTTTGAAGCGTTATCCTTTTGAGTTTTCGGGTGGTCAGCGACAGCGCATTGCCATTGCCCGTTCTTTGAGTTTGTCACCCGAGGTGGTGGTGCTCGATGAGGCTGTCTCAGCCTTGGACGTTTCGGTTCAAGCTCAGGTCCTTAACTTGCTGAAAGATCTTCAGAAAGAATTAGGCCTTAGTTACTTGTTCATCTCGCACGATTTGGAAGTGGTGCGCTACATGTCCGACTCTTTGCTGGTCATGAACAAAGGCCATGTGGTGGAGCAAGGCAATGCCGCGAAAATTTACCAAGCGCCCCAGCATGCTTACACACAAACATTGTTGGCGGCTGTGCCCAAAGTACAAGAAACGATCAGCGTTTAGAAAGTATTTGGCTTAGTTTCAACGCAGGTTCAGCGTTGCGTCTTTGATTTCAGGTAGGGCCGTTACGTGGCAACCATGGCGACCAACAGGAATGCGGCTGTGAGCGGCAGCGCGATACGGGTGGCTTACCCCGCTAAAACATGGTTCTAGCAGGGTTTCAAAGATGGCGGAGCAGGCGGGATTCGAACCCGCGGTGGGGATAAACCCACACACGCTTTCCAGGCGTGCGACTTAAACCACTCATCCACCGCTCCTAGCCTCTGAGTATAGCAGTTAAGGCATAGATTCTTGAGCCGAAAAACCGCTGTGAGGCCGTTTATTCATTACACTTCGCCCCTGTTGTCTAATTTTTTTGACCCAATGTGGGGACCCTATGAAATTTCGTTTTCCGATCGTCATCATTGACGAAGACTACCGCTCTGAGAACACCTCGGGACTGGGTATCCGTGCTTTGGCTCAAGCCATTGAAACAGAAGGTTTTGAAGTTCTGGGTGTAACCAGTTATGGCGATCTGTCTCAGTTTGCACAACAACAGTCGCGGGCCAGTGCTTTCATATTGTCGATTGACGACGAAGAGTTCACCCCTGGCCCCGATTTAGATCCTGCCGTCTTAAGTTTGCGGGCTTTCATAGAAGAAGTTCGCCGCAAAAATGCAGATGTTCCCATTTACATCTATGGCGAAACAAAAACATCGCGTCACATACCCAACGACATTTTACGTGAGTTGCATGGCTTCATTCACATGTTCGAAGACACGCCAGAGTTTGTATCGCGTCACATTATTCGAGAAGCCAAAAGTTATTTAGAAGGCGTTCAACCACCGTTCTTCAAAGCTTTGCTAGATTATGCCGAAGATGGCTCTTACTCTTGGCACTGTCCCGGTCACTCGGGTGGTGTGGCATTTTTAAAGAGCCCTGTGGGGCAGATGTACCATCAATTTTATGGCGAAAACATGTTGCGTGCAGACGTGTGCAATGCGGTAGAAGAACTCGGTCAGTTGTTGGATCACAACGGCGCCATCGGTGAAAGTGAACGCAATGCAGCTCGCATTTTCAATGCCGATCATTGTTTCTTTGTTACCAACGGCACCAGTACATCCAACAAGATGGTGTGGCACCACGCTGTTGCACCAGGTGATGTGGTGGTGGTCGATCGCAACTGCCACAAATCCATTTTGCACGCCATCATCATGACGGGCGCCATTCCAGTTTTCTTGAAGCCAACACGCAACCATTACGGCATCATTGGACCTATTCCACAAAGTGAATTTGAATTAGCCAGCATTCAGGCCAAGATCAAGGCCAACCCCTTGCTCCAAGGCGTTGATGCCAAAAAAGTCAAGCCCAGGGTCATGACCTTGACGCAATCAACCTACGACGGCGTGTTGTACAACACCGAAACCATCAAAGGCATGCTTGATGGTTATGTTGAAAATCTTCACTTCGATGAAGCATGGTTGCCTCACGCTGCGTTCCATCCTTTTTACGGCACTTACCATGCCATGGGCAAAAAACGTCCGCGGCCCAAACATTCATTGGTCTATGCTACACAATCGATCCACAAACTTTTGGCGGGTATCAGCCAAGCCAGTCACGTCCTCATCCAAGATTCGCAAAACACCAAGTTAGATCGTCATTTGTTCAACGAAGCGTATTTGATGCACACCAGCACCAGCCCTCAGTACAGCATCATTGCCAGCTGTGACGTTGCGGCGGCCATGATGGAGCCGCCAGGTGGTACGGCGCTGGTAGAGGAAAGTATTGCTGAAGCCCTCGACTTTCGCCGCGCCATGCGTAAAGTTGATGACGAGTATGGCAAGGACTGGTGGTTCAAGGTGTGGGGGCCCGAAAATTTGGTCGACGAAGGCATTGGCCGCGCCGAGGATTGGATTCTGCGCAGTGACCCAAAAAAGAAGGGTGGCAAGTGGCACGGCTTTGGCCAAATGGCCGACGGCTTCAACATGCTCGACCCCATCAAGGCCACCATCGTCACACCCGGCTTGAACTTGGACGGCAAGTTCGACAAGTCTGGCATTCCCGCTTCAGTACTCACCAAGTTTCTGACAGAGCACGGCGTTGTGGTGGAAAAAACAGGCTTGTACAGTTTCTTCATCATGTTCACCATCGGCATTACCAAAGGGCGCTGGAATTCTTTGCTGACTGCTTTACAGCAATTCAAGGACGATTACGATCGCAACCAACCCATGTGGCGCATCATGCCGGAGTTTTGTCAGAAGCAGCCTAAGTATGAGCGCATGGGCTTGCGTGATTTGTGCCAGCACATTCACGCGCTGTATGCCAAATATGACATTGCGCGCCTAACGACCGAAATGTATTTGTCTGACCTCAAGCCCGCCATGACGCCTGCTGATGCTTACGCACAAATTGCAAGACGAAAAACCGAGCGAGTACCCATTGACGATTTAGAAGGTCGCATCACCGTTGGTCTGGTCACACCTTATCCACCTGGCATTCCCTTGTTGGTGCCAGGCGAAGTCTTCAATAAGAAAATTGTCGATTACCTGAAATTCTCTAGAGAATTCAACATGCAATGCCCTGGTTTTGAAACCGACATTCATGGTTTGGTCGAAGAAAAGGGTGTTGATGGGGTGACGCGGTATTACGCTGATTGCGTACAGATTTAAAACTGACACTTTGGCTGAGGCATCAAGCCTCAGCAATGCCTCCGACAACATGACTGAAACCACCATCTACATAGACAATTTCGGCCGAAATTCCAGAGGACAGGTTGCTTAAGAGGAAGGCCGCCGTATTGCCAACATCTTCGATCGTGACGTTGCGACGAATTGGCGAAGCCGATGCGACTGCACTCAAAATTTTGCCAAAGTCTTTGATGCCGCTGGCAGCAAGTGTTTTGATTGGGCCAGCGCTGATGCCGTTCACTCGGATTTTTTTGGAGCCTAAAGAGTCTGCCAGATACCTCACAGAAGCTTCAAGTGAGGCCTTAGCAAGCCCCATGGTATTGTAGTTGGGTACAACCTTCACCGCTCCCAAATATGTGAGGGTTAAAAGCGCTGAGTCCTCGCGCAAATAGGGCAAAGCTGCTTTGGCCATGGCAGGAAAGCTGTATGCACTGATATCGTGAGCAATCTTAAAACCCTCTCTGCTCAGACCTTCAATGAAATCACCCGCAATGGCTTCTCTGGGTGCATACCCGATGCTGTGGACAAACCCATCAAACTGAGGCCAATGAACCGACAAGTCATGGAAAAGTTTGTCAATTTGCGCATCATCACCAACATCGCAATCAAAAATGAGTTTTGAGTTGAAGTCTGCAGCGAATTCTGTGATGCGTTCTTTGAATCGTTCACCCACATAGCTGAAGGCCAACTCTGCGCCTTGAGCATGACATGACTTGGCAATGCCATAGGCAATAGAGCGGTTGGACAAGACACCTGTGATGAGGATTTTTTTACCTTGGAGAAAGCTCATTTCTGTCATTCATGATGTTGAAGAATCGCCTATTTTGACACGAGCTGGTCTTCTTGATTTTTTGAAGATATTGCCATAAAAAAACCGCCTTGAAGAGGGGGCATCAGAGAGGCTTGGTTTAGAAGCTGTACTTCGCTCTGATCGACATGTACCGGCCTAAAGCGTTGTGAAACATTGGACTGTAAAGGGTGTAGCGAGCTAACCTTCGGTCATCATAAGGCGCTGTTTTGTTTTCGATATTTTGGAGGGTCATGCCCAAATCAAGATTTTGGATGCCCTTGTATCCAACGAAAAGATCTGCAGTATCCCAGTTCTCAACAGTGCAGTATTCAGGCCGTGAAGTGTTTGCATAAGGGCAAGAGCCCATTGAAGCGTATGTGTAAGCTCTAGAGAAGGAGCCTGTGTGATTCAAAGTTAAGCCCGCTACCCAAGGACCAAAGTCCCATAAGGTGGCAAAACGTATTCTTTCGATAGGCTGTGTGTAGGTGCCAGCCCATTGCTCCTCAGCAGCACCCTTGACGGCAGCAACCAAGTATTTTGGCAATCTGTTGTAGGTCATGTTGTAGGTTAATTGACCCATTCCATCCAAATTTTGACGAAATCTCAGGTCAACATCTGTACCTTTAATGGACGTTGATCCAAGGTTTGTATAGAGCAAATTGAATTGTTTGATGACACCAGTGGAAGGGTCACGAACCACAAATCCAGGATAGTCAGCTTCGTGGGCCATTAAGTAATCTGGATCAATCGAGCTGATTTCATCCCTTCGCTTGATTCGAAAAGAATCAACAGTCAATGAAACATTTTCGACGGGATCCCAAACAAATCCAATCGTTCTGCTTTTGGAGTATTCGGGCTTGAGCTTAGGGTTGGAGCCGGAAATTGATTCGACACTTAAATGACAGTTTTCATTGTTGACGTCAGGGGTAGGACACAGCTTTGGATCTGTCAAACCTGAATAAAATCCTTTACCAGGCGATGAGGAGGTTTCGGTCAATGCAGGCGCTCTAAATCCTTCAGAGTAAGTGCCACGCAAAGCAAAGTTTGGCGCAATCTTCCATTTTGCAGAGGCTTTTGGAGTGACAGCAGAGCCAAAATCACTGTAGTTGTCGATTCGGGCCGCCAACGAAGTTTCAAGATTTTTGACAATGGGCGCTGAAAGTTCCGTGTAGACAGAACTCACTGTTCTATTCCCGTTGGCACCCGCTGAGCCTAAAACACTGATTGCGCCCGATGCCGTCATTGGGTCAGGCGTGCTCATGAAGCTTTCACGGCGTACCTCACCACCTACCGCAATACTCAAGGGACCACCGGCAAGTTGCATCAATTCACGACTGCCACTGATGTCTGCGGAAACGGTGGATGTTTTGCCCGTGTCCGACAAACTTGGATAGAGACGAGACATCAAAGAGGCGGAGTTAGCAGAGGGGTTGCCAAAGACAAAGCTGTTTTTTGCTTTGTAGTTGGTGTCTAGTACATCACTCAGAAGTACTCTGTCATTGATAAAGCCCTTGTATGTCAAGCTGGTGTTGGATGTTGAGTGCACCAGTGCAGTTTGTCCATCCCATCCCATCCAAGTTCCTTTGAGACCGATAACAGCTCGAACTGTATGGGTGGTCGCCTCAGTCGTTCTAGGAACATCAGCGAAGCGATATCGCAATGCCATTTCGGTTGAGTAAGGGTTGTTAGGGTGGCCCACTGGAAGCGTAATGGCTGCGTATGGAATGGTTTCAGTACTGTAATAAGTACTGGTGCTGTAACTTGCAGAGTTCTGTAGAAAAGTTGATCTGCCAATTGCCAAATCACCAAACAGCTGGTTTCCACCTGATAGATTGAATGTGCCAGCTAAAAATAAATTGTCTCTTTGCGTTTTAGCAATGATGTCCGTGAACATCGCTGGGTCGTAACTGCAACGGCCATTGAGCGCGCTTCCATCGGCGATTGGCGTGCAACCTGTTGAAGGTGCTTTGAATGCCGCGCCAGATCCAGAACTGCCTCCAACGGTGTACAAATTACCTGGATATGAATAGCTAGATCTGTAATCTGGCAATCCGAACCTTGAAAAATTGGCGGTGGATGACATAGGCCGTTCAGTAGCCCTCACGCCATCGCGTTCATTGTGTGAAAAATTACCCATCAAGTTGTAGCCATCTTGGGCAAGAGATCCCTTGCCAAATGTGGCTGATACAGATTGGTTGGCTGCATCACCGAAAGCGATCGATTGACCTGCATTGGCACTGAGTGTGAATCCTTGATAATCCTTTCGCAAGATGATGTTGACTACGCCACCCATAGCATCTGAGCCATAAATGGCAGAGGCACCATCTAACAGAACTTCAATTCTTTGTATGACGTCCATTGGGATGGAATTAACGTCAACAAAAGTTTGCTGGCCACCGGAGGCAAAACCAAATGGTGCAATGCGACGGCCATTGATTAAAACCAATGTCGCCTGTGGGCCCAGTCCACGAAGTGATACACCCCCTGCGCCTGGTGTATAGCTAGCAACTTCATTGCCATCAATGATGCCCGTATTCGAGACTGGAATTGACTTCATCATTTCTGAAACAGATGCAGCGCCCAAGCGATCAATTTGTTCACGCGTGATGATTTGAATCGGTGAAGCGGTTTCTGAATCAATTCTCTTGATTCGAGATCCGGTCACTTCTATGGACTGTATGTTTTGAGCCATGACTGCGGTAGGAACTACAGTCAAGCCAAGGCAGCATGAAATGACGACTAAATTAAGGGGGCCAAAACGAAATTTCATCTAGAAATAATCTTTAAGAATTCTTATTAAATTGATAATTAAGTTAACTTAATGTTATCGTTTAATTTCGCAAATGCCCTTGACGCTTTTTGTGGTTTTAACAACACTGTCGGTTTAGACTTCATGTTTCAATGAAATTGAAGGGTTCCACTTCAAAGAAATATTTCATTCCTTCCTGTTCATTGACCACATCTTGAAAAATAGCCTAGAGTACGTTCCAACACATGCTTTAGGTGGTTTTTCCTGTGATTTATAGATTTCGCAAATTGGGTTTTGTTGGACTTGTCATCAGTCTGAACGGTTTGCTATTGGGTTGTGACCAAGTCACCAATCAACCGGTTTCAAAGCAGTCGCTGTCAGAAAATGTTCTTTTCAGTTCTTACTCAGAATCACCCAAGTACCTAGATTCCACTTCTTCATACAGCAACAATGAAACTCCCTGGACCTATGCCGTCTACGAACCCCCCCTGAAATACCATTATCTGAAGCGTCCCTACGAATTGGAACCTCGGACACTGACAGAGTTGCCCAAGGTGAAATTTCTGGGAAAAAGTGGGCAGGAATTGCCTGTTCAAACAGATGCCGAGCAAATTAATGAGAGTGTTTTTGAACTCAAAATTCAACCAGGCATTCTTTTTCAACCGCATCCTGCTTTTGCCAAGACAGCTGATGGACAACATCGCTATTTGTCATTGAAAGAGTCGGAAATTGAAGGCATACGTCGGCCTTATGATTTTGAATTCATGGGAACGCGGGAGTTGTTGGCGGAAGATTACGCCTATGCCATCAAACGATTGGCAACCCCGCGAGTCAAGTCACCATCCTTTGGTTTTCTTTCTGAAAAAATCGTTGGTTTGGCAGACTATGGCAAAAAGATCAAAGTCTTTAACGAAAGTTTCAAAACGGGTAAGTCAGCAAAAGAAGTTGGGGTCTTGGGTCATTTGCCATGGCTAGATTTTAGGGTCCATGATTTGTCTGGGGTCGAAGTGGTTGACTCGCATACATTGAGAATTCGCGTGGTCGGGAAATACCCGCAATTTAAATATTGGTTGGCCATGACTTTTTTCGCACCCATCCCTTGGGAGGTCGATGCGTTCTATGCTCAAGCAGGTATGTCCCGTCGCAATCTAAATCCAGACACTTGGCCTGTTGGAACAGGGCCTTACATGCTGACAGAGTACATACCTAATGCTCGTATGGAATTGGTTCGGAATCCAAATTATCGAGGTGTACCTTACCCCTGCGAAGGCGAGGCTGACGACGAAGCGAAAGGGCTACTCAAGGACTGCGGCAAGCCAACGCCCTTTGTTGACAAGATGGTGTCTGTCATTGAAAAAGAGGGAACTTCGGTAGCGACCAAATTCATTCAAGGCTATTACGATATTCCACAATTGGAAAGGGGAGAGCCCGGTATCGGTTACCAAGTTTCCATTCAAGA
Source organism: Comamonadaceae bacterium (assembly GCA_947464665.1). Lineage (GTDB taxonomy): Bacteria > Pseudomonadota > Gammaproteobacteria > Burkholderiales > Burkholderiaceae_C > Limnohabitans_A. Next base: position 17,288 of record CANHXV010000006.1, on the reverse strand, counting down.
CGGGACGGGACGAGCTCAAGAATTGCTTGAAAGAAAGATCCAATTGCCCAGCACCATCCAAGTGGGCTTTTGGCATTTCGGCTTCAACTGGCTAGATCCGGTTGTGGGTCTTGGTAAAACCTCAGAAGAACGCATTCGCAATAAGAAATTGCGACAAGCTTTGGCCATCGCATTTGATTTTGAAGAATATGTTTCTATCTTTGAAGATGATCGTGCCCAAGTCAATCACAGCGTGGTGGTGCCAGGGTTGTTTGGTAACAAGCTGTCAAAACCCAATCCTGTGGTCTATGATTTTGCCGATGATGGCAAATACAAACGCAAGTCGATTGAGGTTGCCAAAAAATTACTGGCTGAAGCAGGATATCCCAACGGGCGAGATTCAAAAACAGGCCAACCCTTGGTCTTGAATTACGACACGCAAGGCGTTGGCCCGGGTTACAAAGCCAGGCTGGACTGGGTGGCCAAGCAATTTGCAAAATTGAACATCCAAATTGAGATCCGAAACACAGACTACAACCGTTTTCAGGACAAGATGAGGAAAGGCTCTTCTCAGTTTTTTTTCTGGGGTTGGCTTGCAGATTACCCTGATCCCGAAAACTTCTTGTTCTTGTTGTATGGGCCCAATGCCAAGGCCAAATTTGACGGAGAAAATGCAAGCAATTTTGCGTTGCCTGAATTTGACCTGTTGTTTGACCGCATGAAGGACTTAGACGACACTCCCGAACGCGCTGAACTCATCGGCAAAATGATTGCCCTCATGCAAGAGGAGATGCCTTTGCTTTATGGCTGGTCGGAAGAGTTTGGCGGCGCTTATCACCAATGGGTGGGAAATGGCAAGCCGTCAAACATCATCCGTGACAACTTGCCGTATTTAAAAATTGACTCTGAATTGAGAGCACGCAAAATCAAGGAGTGGAATCAAGCCATTTGGTGGCCAGTACTTTTGCTGCTTACCTTACTATTTGTGCTTGCATGGCCAGCGTGGCGAGCTTGGCGCAGGCGTCAAACCCAGCACGCGCTTGCCAGTGAATCTATGTCTTCAAGGAGATTCTGATGCTCCATTTTTTCGCTCGAAAATTGGCCTACGGTTTTGCCATCCTGATTGGCATCAATTTGCTCACTTTTGTACTTTTCTTCAAGGTCAATACCCCCGAAGATATGGCACGGATGCAACTGGGCGGTAAACGCGTAACGCCCGATGCCATTGAAAAATGGAAGGCAGAGCGGGGTTATGACAGGCCTTTGTTTTTCAATGAGCAAGAAAAAGGTTTTGCGCAGTTAAGTCAGACACTTTTTGTAGACAGTTCACTGCGCATGTTTGCTTTTGATTTTGGCCGTGCTGACAGTGGGAGAGACATTGCCTCTGAAATTGTTCGCAGAGCTGGCCCCTCGCTTGCATTGGCTCTGCCCACATTTGTGGTGGGCTTGGGTATTTCAATTGTGTTGGCACTTGGATTGGCATTTTTCAGATTCACTTACCTTGACTTTTGGGGAACAGTCCTTTGCGTGATCTTCATGTCGATCTCGTCCTTGTTCTTCATTGTGATGGGGCAGTTCATGTTTTCACGCGTACTTCAAATCTTGCCTGTCTCCGGTTTTACGCCTAGTATGGATGCTTGGCGATTTCTCATTTTGCCAATTGCCGTAGGCATATTTGCAAGGCTTGGCGGGGAAGTTCGTTTCAACCGAACGCTGTTCATGGAGGAGATCGGTAAAGACTATGTGCGGACAGCACGCTCAAAAGGGCTGTCAGAGTCGAGGGTTTTGTTGGTTCATGTATTGCGAAATGCCTTAATCCCTATCTTGAGCGCATCCGTCTCAGTCATCCCTTTGTTATTCATGGGAAGCTTGATCACGGAATCTTTTTTTGCTATCCCCGGTTTGGGTAGTTATTTGATAGAGGCTATTTCTGGCCAAGACTTCGCCATTGTGCGAGCCATGGTTTTCATTGGCTCTTTTTTGTACATCATTGGCTTGATATTGACGGACATCAGCTACACCTTGGCTGATCCACGCATACGTTTGAAGTAATTCAAGATGCAAGCTGTTTTTCTTCTTACCGATTTGTTTGTGTACGCCATTTTGGTGTTTGGAATTTGGTACGTTTGGCACTTGAGAACTGATCGCAATCTTCGAATGACTTGGCGCTTGGCCATGCAAAGGCCTGCGGCCATGGTCAGCAGCATGGTCTTAGGATTTTTCTTAATGGTTGCTCTTGTAGACTCGGTCCATTTCAAAGAGGCTTTACCACCCGTTCCTGGACAAGCCCAATCGTATTCGTCGGAAGCAAGTTCAATCTTGGATAAAATTTTGCAGCCCCTTGCTACGGCAAGAGAGCGCAGTTATTCAGAACCTCTTGCGGCTGTAGGATTTCGCAAAGAAACATTTGAAAGTGAAGGCGTAGCGGTTCGTGATTACCCAAGACTTCGTTTTGGTGGAAAGCACATATCGAACCCCTCTGAAGAGTTGTCGGACGATGTTTGGCGCCGAACATTTTTCGCCTTGGGTTGGGGCCTATTCTTCATTTTGGTTTCAATGATGGCCAGCGTCATCATTGCGTCCGTTTTGTCCCGTCAGTCTGTAACAAAAACCCTGAATCGATGGTTCAGGGGGCAGACTGAATGGCCATGGCGTTCTATTGCCATCACCTTTGCCGTGATGGTTCTGGTTGTTTGCTGGGTGGCCATACTGTCCCAGGCTTACCATGTTTTTGGAACTGACAGGACCGGTAACTCAGTACTGGTTTTTGCATTGAAAAGTGTCCGTACTGCCTTGGTCATTGGTGGTTTAACCACGCTCATAGTTTTGCCTTTGGCGTTGTTGTTGGGAGTCACTGCTGGCTACTTAAGGGGCTGGGTTGACGAAATCATTCAATACATATACACGCTGCTCGCATCTATTCCTGATGTGTTGCTCATTGCAGCATCGGTTCTTTTGTTACAAGTTTTCATCGACAAAAATCAAGACTTGTTTGAGACCTCATTAGAAAGGGCTGATGCACGATTGTTTTTCCTCTGCTTGATTTTGGGAATCACTTCATTCACAGGTTTGTGCAGATTGGTTAGAGGTGAGACTCTTAAACTGCGTGAATTGGAATACATCCAGTCTGCGAAAGCATTTGGTGTTTCAACCCCACGCGTTTTGTGGCGTCATATTATCCCCAACTTGATGCATTTGGTTTTGATCAATACGGTGATGCAATTTTCGAGTTTTGTTTTAGCTGAGGCTGTGCTGTCGTATGTCGGCGTTGGCGTTGACCCCAAGACTGCAAGCTTCGGTGTGATGATCAATACCGCTCGCTCGGAACTGGCTGCGACGCCTTTGGTTTGGTGGTCATTGACCACAGCATTTGTGTTCATGTTCTTGATTGTCCTGAGTGCCAACCTTCTGGCAGATGCTGTTCGCGATGCTTTTGACCCAAGGACACGGTTGCGCAGACCCTTGCCTGTTTCAGCGACCACGCACGACGGAGCTGCATGATGCAACAGATGAATGTGCAAAATTTGATGGTTGAACTGCAAACAGAGATGGGCATGGCGCGGGCAGTGGATGCCCTGAACCTGACCATTCAGCGAGGTCAAACCTTTGCCCTTGTTGGAGAGTCAGGTTGCGGGAAGTCAATGACGGCTTTAGCTTTGCTCCGATTGTTGCCAGATAATGCCCTGATTCAAAACGGCCAAGTTCATGTGAAAGAAACGGATATTTTTCAGCTCAGTGAAGTTGAAATGCGAAGGGTCAGGGGGCGACGCATTTCCATTATTTTCCAAGAACCTTCTTCCAGTCTAAATCCTGTGATGACGATTGGCGACCAAATATTGGAAGTGATTGGTGAGCACACGAATTTAAACAGGGCCGAAGCAAAGGCGAGTGCAATTGAATGGCTTGTCAAAGTGGGCTTGCCTGAGCCTGAGCGACGATTCAACAATTATCCATTTGAACTGTCGGGTGGTCAGTTGCAACGTGTCATGATTGCGATTGCACTCGCAGCCGAACCAGATGTTTTGATTGCCGATGAACCTACAACGGCCTTGGACGTCACCATTCAGGCTCAAGTATTGGCATTGCTGAAAAGTTTGCAAGCTGAGCGTGGCATGGCGATGCTCCTGATTACACATGATTTGGCTGTTGTCAGCGGGATGGCCGACCAAGTAGCTCTCATGTATGCAGGTCAAATTGTTGAAGTTGCTGCTGCTGCTGATTTCTTTTTGCGGCCCTCTCATCCCTACGCTAAGTTGCTTTTGCAAGCATTGCCTGGTGCTGATTTAAGGGGCAGGCAGTTGGCGGCCATTCAAGGAACAGTGCCACCTCTCGCGCACGAATTCAAAGCTTGCAGGTTTTCGCTACGTTGTCCCTACCAAGAACCGCACTGTTTAGACCAACCGATTGCAATGCAATCAATCTCGGCCACGCACCAAGTGCGATGCATTCGTGCCAATGAAATCAGTCTGCAGTTTCTGGGTTTACCGCCCATGTCAGCACGTCCCAATGCCTTTTCCACAGATCACTCGCTCTTACTTTCTGTCAGGGACCTTTCTGTGACCTATGACCTCGGTGGCGGTTTTTTCAGTCAGCATCAAAAATTTGAAGCCGTGAGACATGTGAATTTTGATATTCACAAAGGTCAGACACTTGCTCTAGTGGGAGAATCTGGCTGTGGCAAGACCACCATTGGAAAAGCCTTGTTGCAGTTGTTAGCACCTCAAACCCGAGTGCAAGGTCAAGCCATATTGCACGGCCAAGATTTATTTCAACTCAATCGACAAGATTTGTCAGAGGCAAGAAAGCACATTCAAATTATTTTTCAAAATCCGTTTGCTTCGCTCAATCCGCGCATGCGTGTTCACGAAATTTTGGAAGAAGGCATGAAAAGCTTGCACCCAGAATGGAATGCTGAAAAGAGGAGGGCGGACTTGGAATTACTGTTGTCACAAGTTGGCTTGAGGACTGATGCACTTGAACGTTACCCTCATGAGTTTTCAGGAGGGCAAAGGCAGCGCATTGCCATTGCCAGAGCCTTGGCCGTTAAACCCAAGCTGATTATTTGTGATGAACCCACATCAGCTCTGGATGTTTCAGTACAAGCCCAAATCTTAAATTTGCTGAAAGAGTTACAAGACGATTTGGGTGTCAGTTATCTCTTTGTGACCCACAACATGGGTGTGGTTTCATATTTGGCAGACCAGTTGGCAGTCATGCACGAGGGGCAGATTGTAGAAATGGGCCTTGCTGAGGAAATTCTGAACAATCCAAAGGATGTTTATACAAAAGAATTACTTTTCTCGGTGCCAAAGCTCAATCAAAGCTGGGCTTGACAGGCACTTTTTCCAACAAAATCGTTCCAAATCAAGTATTTATGAGCTAGAATGCCAACTTCACGACCAAACGGGCGGGTTTTCACCGCCCGTTTTTTTTGGCCGATCGATTAATGAGCAGGGTTTGTACCCCTTATTTTTCGCCTGTAAAACTTAAGAAAAGACCTGAAACGCGTGGCATTGCAGCAGATTGTTGAGGAAACCGTGGCCGGTTTGGGCTATGAACTGGTTGAGATTGAACGCTCAGCTGGTGGCCTTGTGCGCATCACCATCGATAACATTTGGCAAGAGGGTGTAAGCCGATTTGAAATTCCCTTGGTCACAGTTGAGGATTGTGAAAAGGTCAACAGGCAATTGATGTTTGCGCTAGAAGTGGATGGTGTTGAATATCGCCGTTTGGAAGTGTCTTCGCCTGGTATTGATCGGCCTTTGCGACATGAAAAAGACTTGGCTCGTTTTGAGGGCGAGTTGATTGACATCACGCTGAAGGCCCCTATGGGTGAGGCTGCAGCTGGGTTGGTCAATGCAACGCGCAAGAAATTCAGAGGAATGCTGGAAAAAGCAGATGCCGAGAATAATTGGCAAATTGTTTGGTCAGATGCACCAGAGCCAAAACCTGGCGCACGTGTGAGCAAGAACCGTCCGCCAGTGCCCATGCAAGTGCTTGGGTTTTATTTGAACGAATTAAGAGAGGCGCGTCTCGCGCCTGTGGTTGATTTCAAGGGCCGCAAGCCCAAAACAGACTTAGGAGAGAATTAACATGAACCGCGAACTGTTGATGCTGGTTGAAGCCATCTCACGTGAAAAGAACGTTGAACGTGACATCGTCTTTGGTGCCGTTGAATCTGCTTTAGCCCAAGCCACAAAAAAGCTCTACGAAGGTGACGTCGATATTCGCGTAGCCATTGACCGTGATAGCGGCAACTACGAAACTTTCCGTCGCTGGCATGTGGTGCCAGATGAGGCTGGCCTGCAGTTGCCTGACCAAGAAATTTTGCTGTTTGAAGCCGTCGAGCAAATTGCTGACATTGAAGTCGACGAGTACATCGAAGAGTCTGTCGAATCATTGCCCATCGGCCGCATTGGGGCCATGGCAGCCAAGCAGGTCATCTTGCAAAAGATTCGTGATGCCGAGCGTGAAATGTTACTCAACGAGTTCATGGCCAGAGGCGAAAAGATATTGGTCGGTACCGTGAAACGCATGGACAAGGGTGACATCATTGTCGAGTCAGGCCGCGTTGAAGGCCGTTTGCGTCGCAGCGAAATGATTCCCAAAGAAAACCTTCGCAATGGCGACCGCGTTCGCGCCATGATCATGGAAGTCGATCTCACCTTGCGTGGCGCCCCCATCATCTTGTCTCGTTCATCTCCCGAATTCATGATTGAGTTGTTCAGTCAAGAGGTTCCCGAAATTGAACAAGGCTTGTTGGAAATTAAATCTTGCGCGCGTGACCCCGGTTCCCGCGCCAAAATCGCTGTGTTGTCGCATGACAAACGTGTTGATCCTATCGGCACTTGCGTCGGAGTTCGCGGCACCCGTGTTAACGGTGTCACCAATGAATTGGCTGGCGAGCGTGTTGACATTGTGTTGTGGAGCGAAGATCCTGCTCAATTTGTCATTGGTGCGCTGGCTCCTGCCAATGTTCAATCGATTGTGGTGGACGAAGAAAAGCACGCGATGGACGTGGTGGTGGATGAAGAAAACTTGGCCATCGCCATTGGCCGTGGTGGACAAAATGTCCGTTTGGCCTCTGACCTGACTGGTTGGAAGATCAACATCATGGATGCTGCCGAGTCTGCTCAAAAGCAAGCTGAAGAAACAACGGGCATTCGTGCATTGTTCATGGATAAATTGGATGTTGATCAAGAAATTGCAGACATTCTGATTGAAGAGGGCTTCACAAGTTTGGAAGAGGTGGCTTATGTGCCTATCCAAGAAATGTTGGAGATTGACAGCTTCGATGAAGATACTGTGAATGAACTGCGTACGCGCGCCAAAGATGCGCTTCTCACACAAGAAATCGTGCGAGAAGAAAGTGTTGAAGATGTCTCTCAAGACCTTCGCGATCTTGAAGGCCTGACCCCTGAGTTGATTGCCAAATTGGTCGAAGCGGGCGTCCATACACGCGACGATCTGGCCGACTTGGCCACTGACGAACTGACCGACATCACCGGACAAGCCGATGGTGAAGCCACCGCCCTGATCATGAAAGCCCGTGAACATTGGTTCACTGGTCAGGCCTAATCTCAAGGAGGCTAGAACCCCATATGTCCAGTAACACTGTCGCCGAATTCGCTAGCGAACTCAAAAAATCACCCGACACTTTGCTAGAGCAATTGCGCTCTGCAGGTGTCGACAAGTCAGCGGCTACCGACGCGCTGAATGAAAACGACAAGCAAAAGCTTTTGAGCTACTTGCAAGCCAGTCATGGCACCGTCGCAGGCGAGCGTAAAAAGATTACTTTGGTGAAAAAATCCACCAGCGAAATCAAACAAGCCGACGCCACGGGCAAAGCCAGAACCATCCAAGTAGAGGTGCGCAAAAAACGTACCTTCATCAAACGCGATGACGAATCTGAAGCAACGCCGACGCAGGCTGCAGAACCAGCAGCGCCACTCATTGACCACGCTGAATTGGCTAGGCGCGAAGAAGAAGCCCGAAGTCAAGCAGAATTATTGAGGCGTCAAGAAGAAGAGTTGGTTGAAAAACGCCGTGAGCGCGAAGCCAAAGAACTGGCCAAACGTGAAGAGGCTAAAGCCAAGCAAGCAGCTGAAACTGAAGAAGGCGCTGTCGCGCCATCACCAGAAGAAGTGCTTGCCAAAGCTGCTGCCGTTCGCAGCGCCAAAGCCGCCGCCGCTCAGCACGAGGCAGACAGCATCAATGCTGCTTCTAAGCCCGTCGATCCATCGATCGCACAAACTGCTGAAAGCGAGCGCTTGAGTGCGCAAGCCTTGGTCAAAGCTGACAAGGCTGCAAAGATCAAAGCTGATGAAGATCAGGCTGATGCCGATGCGAAAGCCATTGTCGAAGACGAAGCTCTGCGTGAACGCGATCTGAACCAACGCCGTAACAAAGCCTTGGCGGAAGCAGAAGCCATTCGCGCCATGATGAGTGGCCCAGCTAAAAAGGCACCTGCTAAAGAAGTTCTTAAAGTCGATCCCAAAGCCGCTAAAGGTACCCTTCACAAGCCTGCCCAAGTTCCCGGTGCTGTGTCTAAAAAAGCAGCGGTAGCCACAGAGGCCAAAGAGGCGTCACCAGGTGGCAATAAGGAAATCAAATCTGCCAAGCTTTCATCGAGCTGGGCGGGCGACCCTGCCAAAAAGAAGGCCATTCCTACACGCGGCGACACCAGTGGCGGTGTAGGCCGAAACAACTGGCGCGGTGGACCGAAGAACCGAAAAGGCAACGAACGCGATCGGGAAGAACATGTGCAGTCTGCACCTGCAGAAGCGCGAATTATTGAAGTTCATGTGCCAGAAACCATCACAGTGGCCGAGTTGGCTCACAAGATGGCGATCAAGGCTTCTGAGGTGATCAAGCAGTTGATGAAGCTGGGCCAAATGGTCACGATCAATCAGCCCTTAGACCAAGACACCGCCATGATTTTGGTGGAAGAATTGGGTCATAAAGCCGTCATCGCCGCGCTTGATGATCCTGAGGCATTCACGGATGAAGAAGTGTCACAAAGCGATGCGCCTTTGTTGCCGCGTGCGCCAGTGGTCACCGTCATGGGCCACGTTGATCACGGTAAAACATCATTGCTCGATTACATTCGCCGCGCCAAAGTTGCTTCTGGTGAAGCCGGTGGCATTACGCAGCACATTGGTGCATATCACGTCGAAACTGCTCGGGGCATGGTGTCCTTCTTAGACACACCAGGTCACGAGGCCTTCACGGCCATGCGTGCACGTGGCGCTCAAGCCACTGACATCGTCATCTTGGTGGTAGCTGCCGATGACGGCGTGATGCCACAAACCAAAGAAGCCATCAAACATGCCAAGGCAGCGGGTGTGCCTATCGTTGTGGCCATCAACAAAATTGACAAGCCCGATGCCAACCTAGACCGCGTCAAAGGAGAATTGGTGGCAGAAGAAGTGGTGCCTGAAGAGTTTGGTGGTGAATCACCATTCGTAGGCGTCTCCGCTAAGACGGGTGCTGGCATTGATGCCTTGTTAGAGCAAGTATTGTTGCAAGCAGAAGTGCTTGAACTCCGCGCCCCTGTGGCTGCAGCTGCCAAAGGTTTGGTCATTGAAGCGCGTTTGGACAAAGGTCGTGGTCCTGTGGCCACTATTCTTGTCCAGTCGGGAACTCTATCGACTGGCGATGTGGTCTTAGCGGGTCAAACCTTTGGCCGTGTTCGAGCCATGTTGGATGAAAACGGCAAGGCGATCAAATCAGCGGGCCCCTCTATTCCTGTTGAGATTCAAGGTCTGACTGAAGTGCCGCAAGCCGGTGACGAATTCATGGTCCTCAGCGACGAACGTCGCGCCCGTGAAATTGCCACTTACCGTGCAGGCAAATTCCGCAATACCAAACTGGCCAAGCAGCAAGCCGCCAAGTTGGAAAACATGTTCACAGACATGAGTGCTGGCGAAGTCAAAACCTTGCCCATCATTGTCAAAGCAGACGTTCAAGGTTCGCAAGAAGCCCTGGCCGCTTCCTTGCTCAAACTCTCTACCGATGAGATCAAGGTTCAATTGGTCTATGCCGCGGTGGGTGGTATCAGCGAGTCCGACATCAATTTGGCCATTGCTTCGAAAGCGGTCGTCATCGGCTTTAATGTGCGTGCCGATGCAGGCGCCCGGAAACAAGCCGAAAGCAATGGCGTCAGCATCAATTACTACAACATCATTTATGACGCTGTCGATGAATTGAAAGCCGCCATGTCGGGTATGTTGGCACCCGAGCAAAAAGAAGAAGTCATTGGCATGGCCGAAATTCGGACCGTGTTTGTGGCTTCCAAAATTGGTACGGTGGCGGGTTGTATGGTCACCACCGGTCAGGTTACACGTTCTTCCAAGTTCCGTTTGCTTCGCGACAACGTGGTTATTTATACCGGCGATATCGACTCACTCAAACGCCTCAAAGACGACGTTCGCGAAGTCAAAGAAGGTTTCGAGTGCGGTATCAAACTCAAAAACTACAACGACATTTCAGTGGGCGACCAACTCGAGTTCTTTGAAGTTAAAGAAATCGCTCGGACGATTTAACTTAAACCATCAGACAATCAATAAGTCACAATGGCTCGCAAACCTACCAGCTCAGCCCATCGCGGATTTCGCGTGGCCGACCAGATCCAAAGGGATCTGTCGGAGCTGATTGCGCGCGAGCTCAAAGATCCCCGTGTGGGCATGGTTACATTGAATGCCGTCGAGGTCACCCCTGATTACGCGCATGCCAAGGTGTATTTCAGCCTCATTACAGGCAAGCCAGAAGAGGCCACGGAAGGTTTGAATGCCGCCGCTGGTTTTCTGCGCAACGGCTTGTTCAAGCGCTTGCAAATACACACGGTTCCCACGCTTCATTTCATATTTGATCGCACCACAGAGCGCGCATCAGACATGAATGCCTTGATCTCCAAGGCTGTGGCCTCACGATCTAAAGACGAGGTCTAACATGAACGCGCCACGCACCAGGGTGCAACGGCGCCCTGTGCATGGGGTGCTGTTGTTAGACAAACCGTACGGTTTGTCGAGTAACGATGCTTTGCAGAAAGCAAAGTGGCTTTTGCGCGCTGAGAAGGCAGGGCACACGGGCACTTTGGATCCATTGGCGACAGGCGTTTTACCCTTGTGTTTTGGTGCTGCCACCAAATTCAGTCAGTTGCATTTAGACGCGGACAAAACCTACGAAGCCATTGCTGTTTTGGGTGCCCAAACCAGCACGGGTGATTTGGAAGGTGAAGTCATTTCAAAAAAGGCCGTGAGCTTTACGTCTGCTCAATTGCAAGAAGTTCAAACTCAATTCACTGGTCCGCTAGAACAAATTCCCCCCATGTACAGTGCCTTGAAAAAAGACGGTAAAGCCTTGTACGACTATGCCCGCGCCGGCATTGAAGTCGAACGTGAGCCGCGTCACATCCTGATTCATGCCCTGGCTTTGGAAGAACTTGCCCCCGAAAACAATCAGCGTCGTCTGAAAATCACGGTTACTTGCAGCAAGGGGACCTACATCCGAACTTTGGGTGAAGACATCGCCATCGCGCTAGGCACCTGCGCGCACTTAAGTGCCTTACGCCGCATTCAAACGGGCCCTTTTGTGGCCAAACAATGCATCAGCCTTCAAGAGCTAGAAGCTGTGAACGAAGCTGAGCGCGAAAATAAATTGTTGTCTGTCGATGCATTGCTCGATGGTCATACCCCTGTCACCTTGCCCCCTGAAGATGCGGGCAGATTCTTAAGTGGCGTGCGCCGTAGGGGCAATTGGCCCGACAACCTGCACGTTGCTGTGTACGGCGAATCACCCCGAGCGCTTCTGGGCTCTGCACACGTGAAAGCTGGTGAACTTATTCCGGGGCGCTTGCTAAGCCCCCTAGAGATTCAATCAATTTTGGAGAAGGCCTTAGCATGACTAGACAAATTCGTAACATCGCGATCATCGCCCACGTTGACCACGGTAAAACCACCATGGTTGACCAACTGCTACGTCAGTCTGGCACTTTTGCCGAACACGAAAAAGTGGTCGACACCGTCATGGACAACAACGCTATTGAGCGTGAGCGCGGCATTACCATCTTGGCCAAAAACTGTGCCGTTAGCTGGGAAGGCACCCACATCAACATCGTTGACACCCCAGGCCACGCCGACTTCGGCGGTGAAGTAGAACGTGCTTTGTCCATGGTGGACGGCGTGGTGTTGCTCATTGATGCGCAAGAAGGCCCTATGCCCCAAACGCGTTTCGTGACCAAAAAAGCTTTGGCGTTGGGTCTCAAGCCTATCGTGGTGGTCAACAAAGTTGACAAGCCAGGTGCTAACCCCGACAAAGTGGTGAATCAAGCCTTCGACTTGTTCGACAAATTGGGCGCAACGGATGAACAGCTTGATTTTCCAGTGGTTTATGCCTCTGGCATTAACGGTTGGACTTCGATGACAGAAGGCGCGCCTGGTGAACAGTGGGGCCCAGACATGTCTGCACTTTTCAACACTGTTTTGAAACATGTGCCTGCTCAAGCGGGTGACCCAGAAGCACCTTTGCAATTGCAAATTTCTGCACTTGATTTTTCAACCTTTGTGGGTCGCATTGGTGTTGGCCGTATCAGCCAAGGCACCATCAAACCCATGATGGATGTTGTAGTCATGGAAGGCCCTGATGGTTCGTCCATCAAAGGCCGCGTTAACCAAGTTTTGACCTTCCGTGGCTTAGACCGCGTTCAAGTGACAGAAGCCGGTCCTGGCGACATTGTGCTCATCAATGGCATTGCCGATTTGAACATTGGCGTCACAGTCACCGATCCTACAAATCCTGCACCCTTGCCCATGCTCAAAATTGATGAGCCCACCTTGACCATGAATTTCTGCGTGAATACCAGCCCATTGGCTGGGCGTGAAGGCAAGTACGTGACAAGCCGTCAAATTTGGGATCGCCTCCAAAAAGAACTTCAACACAACGTCGCTTTGCGCGTGAAAGAAACTGACGAAGAAGGTATCTTTGACGTGGCAGGTCGAGGTGAATTACACCTCACCATCTTGCTGGAAAACATGCGCCGTGAAGGTTATGAACTGGCGGTCTCTAAACCCCGCGTGGTTTACCGCGACGTCAATGGCGAGCGTCACGAGCCTATCGAGTTGGTCACTGCTGACATCGAAGAAACACACCAAGGCGGCGTGATGCAAGCTCTGGGTGAGCGCAAAGGTGAACTCGTGAACATGGAGCCCGATGGTCGCGGCCGTGTCCGTTTGGAATACCGCATTCCTGCCCGTGGATTAATTGGTTTCACCAACGAGTTTTTGAACTTAACACGTGGCTCTGGTTTGATTTCCAACATCTTTGACAGCTACGAAGCTCACAAAGGTGAAATTGGTGGCCGCAAAAACGGCGTACTGATTTCCATGGACGACGGTGAAATCTTCACTTACGCCCTAGGCAAGTTGGACGATCGTGGCCGCATGTTTGTGAAAGCCAATGACCCTGTGTACGAAGGCATGATTGTGGGCATCCACAGCCGTGACAACGACTTGGTCGTGAATGCCACTCGCACAAAGCAGCTCACCAACTTCCGTGTCTCTGGCAAAGAAGACGCTATCAAAATCACACCACCCATCGACCTGACGCTTGAGTACGGCGTTGAATTCATTGACGATGATGAGTTGGTTGAAATCACGCCTAAAAGTGTTCGCCTTCGCAAGCGCTTCTTAAAAGAGCACGAGCGCAAGAAAGCAGGCCGCGCTTAATTTGCAATCAAACCGATAAGCCTAATTGGCACCCAAAATGACTAAGCTCAAACATGGTTATGCAGTCGCCCTGATGGTGCTGGTGACCGCTATGTGGTCGATTGCAGGCGTTGTTTCAAGGCACCTTGAACAGGCAAGAGGCTTTGAAGTGACCTTTTGGCGAAGCGCCTTCACTGTGCTTGGGCTCGTGATCATTTTGACGGCTTGGCAAGGTTTGGGGGTCTGGAAACGACTGCCTTGGAGAAGTCGCTTTTTTTGGTTGTCGGGTGTTTGCTGGAGCATCATGTTCACGGCTTTCATGATGGCTATCACTCTCACTGCCGTTGCCAATGTCTTGATTACATTGGCTTGCGGGCCCTTGCTCACGGCCCTGGGGGCTTGGATTTTTACTTCTCAACGTTTGCCTTTTCGGACTTGGATTGCCATTGGAATAGCAGGCGTTGGCATTGCCATGATGTTTGTAAGCCAATTGCAATTGGGTGATCCCAATTTTCTTTTGGGCGTCAGCATTGCACTGTGCGTTCCCTTGGCAGGTGCAACACAATGGAATTTGACTCACATGAGTCAAAAATCTGGCGTGTCTATTGATTTGGTTCCCTCTGTCTTGCTGGGCGCGATTATCTCCAGCCTGCTTACCCTGCCTATGGCTTGGCCCATGCAAGCCAGCCCCCATGACATTGGGCTACTGGCGATGCTGGGCATTTTTCAATTGGCCATTCCGTGCACACTGTCAGTCATTTGTGCCAGAGTCTTGAAGGCGCCTGAAGTTTCTTTGTTGGCCTTGCTAGAAGTTATTTTTGGCATTGCTCTGGCTTGGTGGGGTGCCAATGAAGAGCCACAGCTCAGTGTGCTGATTGGAGGCAGTTTGGTCATTGCTGCCTTGTTTGGGAATGAATGGTTTGGATGGAGACAACGCAATGTCTGAAGTGATCATGAACAACTCTTCAACGAATTCCGAAGCCTTTGTCGTGCATGAAGTTGAGGGCAGGGTGGGGTGTATTACATTGAATCGCGCCAAGGCCTTGAATGCATTGTCACTGGACATGGTGCGCATGTTCACCAAGGCCTTGATTGAATTTCAAAACAACCCCCAAGTTTTGGCCGTGTTGGTTCGAGGTCGAGGCAAAGAAGAACCCTTTGGGCACTTTTGTGCTGGCGGTGACATCCGGTTTTTTCACCAAGCAGCGCTGGCAGGTGATGAAAGTTTGGGTGACTTCTTCACTGAAGAGTATGCCTTGAACCATTTGATTCACACCTATTCCAAGCCCTACATTGCCTTCATGGATGGCGTCGTCATGGGGGGGGGCATGGGCATCAGTCAGGGCGCCAGTGTTCGCATCGTGACCGACAGAACACAGATGGCCATGCCTGAAACCCACATTGGATTGTTTCCAGATGTGGGGGGTGGTTATTTTCTAAGCCGATGCCCTGGTCATTTGGGTGAATACCTAGGACTCACTGGGCAAAAAATCAATGGCCATCAGGCCATCTTGGCAGGGCTTGCCGATGGTCTGATCGAGGCCCAAAGGTTGCCAGTCATTTGGAAAACATTGCTCAGCACGCCCTTTGAAAGTGGTGAGGCCGTGGAGCGTTGGGTGCAAAGCCAATTTACGAAATTTGAGCCCGCACAATTTCCAGACAAAGCGGCCATCGACAAGTGCTTTGCACGTCCTAGCCCCTTGGAAATTAGTCTGGCTTTAGCGCAGGAAAATTCTGCTTGGGCCGACCAAACACTGGCCAGCCTCAACAAGGCTTCGCCATTGATGGTGCATGTGGTCTTGGCCCAAATTCGCAAAGCGCGCAGCATGGGTTTGGCCGACGATTTGCGCATGGAGCGCGACATGGTGCACCATTGTTTTCACTTGCGCCCAAAGAGTGAAACGGTGGAAGGTATCAGGGCGTTGGCCATTGACAAAGACCACCACCCCAAATGGGCTCATGCTCAGTTATCAGATGTTGTTCAAGACGAGTGGCCGCTTTTTTTCGAAAGCCCTTGGACACCCGCAACGCATCCATTGCGTCATTTGAACTGAGCTCAGCTTAGCGGTTGCGGCTTTTCATGGCCCGCTCCACTTCGCGCTTGCCTTCGCGATCTTTGATGGTGTCGCGTTTATCGTGTTCAGCCTTGCCTTTTGCAAGTGCTACTTCGCACTTGATGAAGCCTGTCTTCCAATGAAGGTTGATGGGTACAAGCGTGAACCCCTTTTGTTCGACTTTGCTGGTTAAGCGGTCAATTTCCTCGCGTTTCAAAAGCAGCTTGCGAGTACGGGCTGCTTCGGGGTTAACGTGCGTTGAGGCCGTCTTCAAGGGGTTGATCAAACAACCGATGATGTACATCTCTTTGTTGCGAATGACCACATAGCCATCTGTCAGTTGAACCTTACCCTCCCTGACAGCCTTCACTTCCCAACCTTCAAGCACCATGCCGCACTCATGCCGCTCCTCAAAAAAGTAGTCAAAGGCAGCTTTTTTGTTTTCAGCAATGAGGCCAGATTTACCAGGGCCTTTGTTTTTGGGAGGTGGCGAAGCCATGTTTGAGAAACTGAGAAGTGCTTATGTTTGTTGTATTTGCTAGAGGGGTCTCTGAGAAATTACAATCTACAGAATTAGCCTTATTGTATGAAGAAACTCCTCAAATCTGTTCTCATCTGGTACACCCCAGAGGAAATGTACCGTCTTGTGACGGATGTTGACCAATACGCCCAATTTTTGCCTTGGTGCAGTCACTCCAAAGTGCTGCATTTCAGCGAAGATGAAATGGATGCCGAGGTTGGAATTGGCTTAGCCGGTTTCAGTCAAGTGTTTGTCACTCACAATACACACGTTGAAAATCACGAGGTCCAAATGAAATTGGTCAAGGGGCCATTTTCTAAATTAGATGGCACTTGGACTTTTGACCCCGTGGGTGACAATACCCAACGAGCGTGCAAAATCACCTTGTCTCTTGAATATGGTTTTGCCAGCGCCACTTTAGCGGCTGTGGTGGGCCCTGTGTTTGACAAAATAGCCGCCAGCTTGGTCGATGCCTTTGTCAAGCGCGCTGAACAAGTTTACGGAACTGACAAAGCATGATGCAAATTCAATGCCTTTACAGTCCCTCAGCCAGACAGTTGATTGACCTTAGCCTGACCTTGCCAGAAGGCTGCACTGTCTCTGACGCTGTTCAGTC
The DNA here is from genome assembly GCA_947464665.1 of Comamonadaceae bacterium. Classification (GTDB taxonomy): domain Bacteria; phylum Pseudomonadota; class Gammaproteobacteria; order Burkholderiales; family Burkholderiaceae_C; genus Limnohabitans_A. Next base: position 416 of record CANHXV010000006.1, on the reverse strand, counting down.
TTTGAAATCGCGCCCTGAGTTGCATGAGCATCTTAAAGATCTTGGGACGGCGTTTGAAGATGAGCGCGGGCTGGGAATTTGGGGCCGCATTGTCCAACGGACTGCCACCCTCAAGCCCGGAGATCGTCTGGAAATTTATCGTCCACTTTTGGTGGATCCCAAAATCGCGCGAAAAAAGAGATTTAAAGGGCAGGGCAAGGGGAGAACAGGTCTTTTTGCTAGACGCAGAATTGGGGCTGTAGCCGGCTATTAGGCTTTTGAAGTAGTGCTCCCCAATGCATTGACGAGGGTACAATCCTTTTTTTGGAGCCATCCCTTATGCGCCTGCTCGGTAAAGCCCTCACGTTCGACGATGTGTTGTTGGTGCCAGCCTACTCTCAAGTTCTGCCCAAGGACACGTCCCTTTCCACGCAATT
>CANHXV010000005.1 GCA_947464665.1 Comamonadaceae bacterium | reverse complement strand
GAGCGCGCCGACAATACTGCTCGCATACTGAGTGTTAAGACACAAGTAGAGCAGGCTGAAAGCAACGATTTGGTAGATGACTATTACCGCCTGGGTGCAGTGCTGCGCTCGGTCAGTGCGCTGGAAGCCTACCGCGACACCTACCGCGACGCCATAGATACAGACCGCGTGTCCGAGTTACTGATCTTCAACCCACGCGTGCCGCGCTCGCTGCATTTTTGTCTCGATGAAACCGATTACATACTGAAGCAATTGCCCCAGCAAACAGGCCGTGAGGCCCGTAAACGCTGCGCGAACCTCTTGAGCAATCTGAAATTCGGTAGCTTGAGCGAGGTGTACGACAGTGGTCTGGGTAATTACTTGGAAGTTTTTGTTCAAGAAAACATTGCGCTCGCCCAAGCGGTGCAAACCGATTATCTGGAGTCCATCGCATGAAATTACAGGTATTTCATGAAACCAGCTATCGCTACGAGCAGCCAGTGCGACGCAGTATCCAAATGCTCCGCATGACCCCGGCCAAAACCCAGCGGCAAAGCGTGTTGAATTGGCAGCTGGATTTGCCCGGTAAAGCCACCCTGTGGACAGACGCCTATGGCAACCTCTGCCATTGCCTGGTGCTGGAAAACCCCATCCAGGACATTGTGTTGCGCGCACGCGGTACCGTGGATTTGATCGTGTCCGACCAAGGTGAGCCCGAGGGTCCGGTGCCGAACGCCGTGTACTTACGAGCCACAACGCTAACCAGCATGGACGCTGCGATGCAAAACTTTATCGAACCATTCCGCGCCTCTGTCAAGTCGCTACCCTACAAGGCTTTGCATGAGGTGATGCTGGCTTTGCTAGCGCGCATGCCTTATGAAACCGGTATTACCCACGTGGGCGATTCGGCATTGCAATCATTTGCCAAGGGCAAGGGCGTGTGCCAAGACCATACACATGTGTTTCTGGCCTGCGCGCGCTACCTAGGCGTACCGGCACGTTACGTCAGTGGCTATCTGCACTCGGCGCAAAACGAACAAGTTGCCAGCCACGCGTGGGCCGAAGCCTGGGTGGATGGGCGATGGATAGGCTATGACGTGAGTAACTCCAGCGATGCTGACATTGGCCACATACGCCTTGCGCATGGACTGGACTACGAGGACGCAAGCCCAGTGCGTGGTATGCGCATAGGTGGCGGCAAAGAGTCTATGCACAGCTTTGCAAAAGTAGAATCCCATATCTACGATCAGCAATAGGGCAAGAAATGACTTACTGTGTTGGAATGGTCCTCGAAGCAGGACTGGTGTTCGCCTCGGACTCGCGCACCAACGCGGGTGTTGACCATGTCTCGACTTTTTGCAAGATGACGGTCGTGGAAACGCCGGGTCAAGGCGTCATTGTCATGCTGAACAGCGGCAACCTCGCGACCACGCAGCAAGTGGTTAGCCGAATTAAGCAGCAAGCCATAGATGCTGGCAAACCGCTGACCTCTCACGCATCTATGTTCAGCGTGGCAGAGCTGGTGGGAAGCGAATTGCGTAAAACCATTCATACCGCTGTGAACGAAGCACCCGAACAAAGCGACGTGGATTTCACAGCCACCTTCCTGGTCGGCGGACAAGTTCTTGGCGAAGCGCCACGTTTGTTCATGGTTTATCCGCAGGGCAATTTCATAGAGTCCACGGTTGACACGCCTTTTTTTCAGATCGGTGAGAGCAAGTACGGCAAACCTATTTTGGATCGGGTTATTCAACCGGGTATCAGCATGTCGCAGGCTATCAAATGCGCCTTGGTGTCGTTTGACTCAACGATCAAAAGTAATTTGTCGGTGGGTCTGCCTATCGATGTCGCCATGATCAAAACCAATGATTTACAAGTCACCAAACGGCACCGCATAGATTCCGAAGACACCTACTTCAGAGATTTACGCAGCAGTTGGAGCCAAGGACTGCGTCAGGTGTTCGGGCAATTACCCGATCCGGATTGGCTGAAGTAAGCCATGAAATGGGTTACTTCAAAATGAGAATTTACTTTATCGAACCATTACCTAATCCTTTTGGCCCCGAGTTGTTAATAGCTCGAACCAGATACCTACGGATTTGCCAGTGCCACCTATATTATTTCTCTGAGGCATACTCGAGTCATGCAAAATGACGAAGGCCAACAATCATCGCAATCTATTCATCACATTGTGTACTGCAGCCAAGCTGTTCAGCACATGGATAAAGAAGCGCTCGACAAAATAATTACCACTGCCAAACACCATAACCCCAGATTTGGCATTACTGGGTTATTGGTATTTGGCAGCGGTATCTTCTTTCAATGGTTGGAAGGTCCCAAAGACACTGTGACCAGTTTGTTCAAGATTATTTCAGCAGACCCTCGCCACACTGATGTTGTGCTACTCACCAAAGAAGATGAGTTTCGTGAAAGGCTGTTTCCCAACTGGGACATGGAGTTGGTGGCAGCCGAAGATATCAGTGCTGTTTTGGAGGATGCTATGCATGAGGCCTCAGATCCAAAGCATAAAAAAACTTTGTCTAAGATGCTGCAAGAACTTCACAATAGCGCGCTTGGGAAATGAAAAAAGCCTTGCCTGTCACTTGCAAAAATGCCACCTTTATTTGCGCCAGAAGTGTGAGCTGAACAAAACCAGCACCGACAGTAGCTCCAGTCGGCCCAGTAACATGGCAAAACTCAATACACCCAGCTGGAAGGGGTTCAGGCCGCCGTAATTACCCGAGGGTCCGACCTCACCCAAGCCAGGACCGATGTTGTTGACGGTAGCAATAACGGCCGAAAATGCGGTCAAAATGTCTAAGCCACTTAGTAAGAGCAGCATGCTCAGACTCATGGTGACACCGCCATAAATGAGCATGAAGCCCAGCACCGCCGTCATGACTGACATGGGGATCACTGCGCCGCCTAGCGTGACCGGGTTGATGACACGGGGATGGATGATGCGCACCAGCTCGCGCCGGGCTTGCTTAACCAGTAAGACCATGCGCACCATCTTGATGCCGCCACCCGTGGAGCCCGCACACGTTGCAAAGCAGCCCAAAAACATCAACAAGATCGGGGCAAACACCGGCCACTGTGTGTAATCGGTGGCGGCATAACCGGTGGTGGTGGCCAAAGAAACCACATGGAAGGCACTGATCCGCAGGGCCTCCATCCCGTCGTCGTACACGCCATGCACCAACAACAACGCCATCACCAACAAGGTGGCCGCCAACAAAACCGCCAAGTAAGTTCGGATTTCTCGGTCGTTGCTAATGGGGGTAATGGAGCGGCTACGCAGCACCACAAAGTAGCGCACAAAACTGATTCCCGCCAAGGTCATGAAAACGATAGCCACCCATTCGACCATGGGCGAGTTGAAGTGCCCAAAACTGGCATCGTAGGCAGAAAAACCACCCAAGCCCATGGTGGTGCACATGTGCATGAAGGCATCGGCCCAGCTCATACCGGCCCAGCGGTAAGCCAACAGGCACGCGCCAGAAAACAAGAAGTACACGCCCCATAGGCCACGCGCTGTTTCAGCAATCCGGGGGGTGAACTTGGTGTCTTTCATAGGGCCGGGTGTTTCGGTCTTGTACAGCTGCATGCCGCCCAATCCCAACATGGGCAACACTGCCACAACCAACAGCATGATGCCCAGCCCACCGATCAGCTGTAAAAAGCAACGCCAAATATTGACCGAAACCGGCAAATGATCAAGCCCCGTTAAAGCTGTAGCGCCCGTGGCGGTCAGTGCGCTCATGGCCTCAAAGTAGGCTTTGAACCAAGTGATTTCAGGCACCAAAAACATCAGGGGCAGGGCGGAGTAGGCTGGCAAAACCAACCACACCATGTTGACCAACAAGAAGCCGTCTTTGGTCTTCAATTCCCGCCGATGGTTTTGAGTGATCGCCGCCAATGCCAAGCCACTGAGTGCCGTCAAACCAAAACCAGTCAACCAAATCAATTGCAAATCTTGGTGGTCTTCGAACCAGGCCCAAATGCCCGGCACCAAAAATGTCACCGAGAACGCAATCAAGATGCGTGCCATCAAGGACAGCACAGGTGCGAAGAAAGTGAACATCAGCCAAAAAAGGTCGCGCTGACCTGAAAAAGTTTTTCCACCGCACGCACATCGCGTTTGTTGGGGATGAACATAATGATGTGGTCATCGGCCTCTATCAGGGTGTCGTGGTGAGGCATCAGCACCTCGGATTGATGGCCCTGGCCACGTACGATAGCGCCCATGCTCACCCCTTGGGGCAGTTTGATTTGTTCTACACGGCGCCCCACCAATTTCGACGTCTTGTGGTCACCTCGTGCAATGCCCTCCAGCGCCTCGGCTGCGCCACGGCGCAGGCTGTGTACCGCGGCCACATCGCCACGACGCAGGTGCGCCAACAACTCGCCAATCACGGTTTGCGCAGGTGAGATCGCGATGTCAATTGTGCTGCCTTGCATCATGTCGGCATATGCACGGCGGTTAATCAGGGCCATGACGCGCCGCGCGCCCATGCGTTTGGCCAGCATGGCGGACATGATGTTGTCCTCGTCGTCGCTGGTCAGCGACAGAAACAAATCCATCTCGTTCACACTCTCTTCGTGCAGCAGGTCTTCATCGGCACCGTCGCCATTCAAAATCAAGGTGCTGGAAGGCAACTGGCTGGCCAAATAGGCGCAGCGGTTTTTATCGCGTTCGATCAGTTTCACATCGTATTGGTCCGCCAGAATGCGCGCCAAACGCAAGCCAACTTTGCCGCCACCGGCCAGCATCAGGCGCTTGACGGGCTGGTCGGTTTTGTGGATGCCGGCCAGCACGGAGGTGATTTTGCGAGTGTCGGCCAACACAAACACCTCATCGCCCGGCAGGATGCGGGTCTCGGGCAAGGCATCCACCTGCGTGTCTTTTCTGTACAAGGCCACCACGCGCATCTCGGCATCCGGCAGTCGGTCGCGAAATTCGGCAATGGTGTGGTTCACTAGCAGGCTGTCGGCAGCCGCACGCACCACGATCAGGCTGACGCGGCCGTCGGCAAATTCAAGTACTTGCAAGGCCTCGGGGTACTGGATAAGCTGCTCTATATAGCGCATGACCGACTCTTCAGGACAGATCACATGGTTAACCGCAAACCCCGACTTGCCCAACAATTCATCGCCCTCGTTGAACTCGGGCGAGCGCAGGCGGGCGATGGTGGTGGGCACGTTGAACACGTCGTGGGCGATCTTGCAGAACACCAAGTTTGACTCATCGGCCGCAGCGCAGCCAATGACCATGTCTGCGTCTTGGGCCCCGGCTTCGCGCAGAACAGAGGGCTGAATGCCGTTGCCTACAACGCCGCGCAGGTCCAATCGCTCTTCGAGGAGCCTGAGGCGCGCCGGATCCTGGTCGATGACGGTGATGTCATTTTGCTCGGAAACAAGGCTTTCAGCGACACTTTCGCCTACACGGCCAGCGCCCAAGATAATGATGTTCATGGGGTCAAATGATACGCAAAGTTCAACTTTGCTCGGCTATGCGCTCGAGTTTCTTACTTAATACCCATGACAGCGCGAGGAAAACAATCAGCATGACCATGCCGATACCAGAGAAAGCATCGTTTAACAGCTTTTCCGAAATTTGGCCAAACGCATGGCCAGCTGCAAGAACGACACCTGACCAAATTCCAGCTGCAACGAAATTGAAGACCAGAAATGTCGGCCAAGATAGACGTGACATTCCGAAGGCAAATCCAGCAACACCGCGAATTCCGTGAGGGTAGCGATGCAACAGAATGAGCCATACATAGTAGCGATCTACCAACCGCACAACTATCTGAATACTGCTTAGAAGCCTTGGGAAAGGTGAAAGCCATTGTGTACCGAAATAGCGTCCTATTCCAAAGCGGATCGTATCCCCCAAAAAACTGCCGGCCCAGACCACTGGAATGAGGGTGCCAAGATTAAGAGCCTCTGTACTGGAGGCATAACCGGCAAACAGAGTTAGCAGCAGGCTGTGCGACGCAGCGAAAGCGAAGATCAGTCCGTAGGCCTCATCACCGTGGAGGCGCAACAATTCAAGGAACGAAGCTAAATCGGTTGGGAAAATCAATTATGAACCAGGAAAAAAAACCCATGATATCAAACTGCCCATTCTGTGCCATTTCATTATTGGGTAAAGGCTGACAAAGTTTACGGAGACTAATTTTCAAAAATGTGCATTGGTATTCAAGAAGCGTTTGAACTGTTCATTGGCTAAATGCGAATGCTTCAAACCCAAGCTTGCAGCACGTAGTCGTAGGCCGCTTGGCCATTGGTCATGTCAACCCGCTGCAATTTGATTTTCAAATCGCTTCCTTGCTTTACCAAGGTGTGGCGGTAGCTCCCAGCAAAATGGCGAATGTCATCGCGGCGCATTTCCATCATTTGAAAGCGGGCGTAAACCTCTACGGTGGTGGCGCTGGCCGCTTCAATGACAATGTTACCCACCATGTGATTGGTTGCCCAATGTGCGGCTTGTGACCATGCATTGGGATGAAGCAGCCGACTCATGCGAACCTCCATCAACAATTTATCTTCTGCAAAAATGGAAGGTTCACGTCGCCAGTCGGTTTGTGTGGGCGTGGAAGGCATCCAGTAAACGCCATCGTCACTGAATAATTTGCCAAATTCACCCCAAGCTTTGTTGTCCAGCAACGCAGCTTGATGGAACAGCAGCTCCTCCACTTGACGTTGCAAGGCGGGATCCACCTTGATGGCCTTGGGAATGTAGCCTTGGCTGGGCTGGCGGCCTCGGCCCATGTGATCGGGTTCGATGGAGTCTGCGCCCGACATCGATTGGATGGCTTCAATCACGACACCTGTGCCGAGTGCTTCTTTAAGTTCATTGGTTTTCATGAGGGCTGACTCCTGTTCAGGCTTTTGCTGAGGGTTGGATGGCGGTGCGAATATACGATTCCCAAGCCTTGAACTGATTGCGCATCACCACTTCGCTGGTGCCATTGTTGGAATACAGAACGCCATCTTTTTCAGTATCACCACCATAGTTGCGGTGAAAGCTGACCCATTCGCCGCCTTTGGATTGCAGCCCCTGTTGACCTTTGGTCCAGTTTTCCAAATCATCTGCATTGATCATGGTGGCAGGCGAGTTCACTAAATTGAAATACCACAGTGATCGTTCGTAGATGGCTTCAGGCACCCCTTTGAGGCGGAAATGCCAAATTTCAGAGAGCGTTTTATTAGGCGCCATAGGACGCAAGCATCTCAGTTGTTGCAATGGCGATTGAACAGACAGGTAAGGATAGATGAGCACGTGGTGAATGCTTCGTGCCAAATACTCTTCACCTTTTTCTTCGCCATAGGCTTTTTTGATCAAGGCTTCATATTCCACAGTGTCTGGATCGGTAGGGCGCAGGCCCATGTAGGCTTTCAAAATACCGTGACCATATTTGAAGTTGACGGTTTGAACCGAGTCCCATTGATCAAAGCTGGAAGCAAAAGTGGACAGGTAATGGAAAAACAAAGGCGCCTCGCCTTTTTCTTTCTTCAGACGTTGCTCCACTTTGCGCGCAGACACGCCAGTAGATTGGTGTGTGACTGAGGGGTGAAGTGCGTCCAGCTGGTTCTCCATGAAAAACTTCCAATTGGAATGCTGCACGACGCGATGACAGACAGGCACTGCCTCGACTTCTCCTAAGGGGGAGCGGTCACACATGTCATCAAAAGCCACTTTGGCTTCGCCCAAGAATTCAACCAGCCCAGGCCCCTCTTTGGACAAGCTGGCAAACACAAAGCCTCTGTAACTTTCGACGCGGGCTGCAGCAACCATGCTGCAATCTGGATTGTCGGGTGTCATGCGTGTGCCGTCGTAGCCTTTGACCAAGGGAATGGCCTTGACTTTGCCATTCAAGTGGAAGCTCCATGCATGGTAGGAGCACACAAAGCCTTTCCCTGTATTGCCGCTTTGGTTGCCGCACAGCTCAACACCGCGATGGGGGCAGCGGTTGTAAAGAACTTTCACGCTCTTGTCGACGTCTCTGACCATCACCATCGGTTGCCGACCAATTTGCATGGTGAAATAGTCGCCAACTTCTTTCACTTGAGAATCATGGCCGCAATAGACCCAAGCCTTTTCAAAGATATGTTCCATTTCAAGATCAAACAATTGTTGATCGGTGTAGACGCTCTTGTGAACGCGGTCTGGTTGAACCAGATGGTCTAAATCTATCGATTGCATGAAAACTCCATTTCGGCGCTTGAGATGAACACGAAACCATAACTTAACCGAGGTCAAGCAATAGATCTACAACAATTCATGCTTTTTCCATTACCATAGGTTATGGATTACAGAAAAGTTCAGCTCTTTCTAGCGGCCGCACGGTACGGTAATCTCACCGAAGCGGCTGCTTCGATGGAAATTTCTCAGCCCGCCTTGTCCAAAAGCATCAAAGCCTTGGAGAAAACCTTGGGCGTTCGGCTTCTGGAGCGTGGTCGATTCGGAGTCAGTCTCACGCCTTTTGGTCAGGCACTCATGGAGCATGGTCGCGTGATCGAGGCGGAAATGCGCAACGCCGTGGGTGAAATCCAATCGATGCGTGGCGCGCAACGGGGCCACGTGATGATCGGTTGCGGCCCCACAGAAGCAACTCGCCTTTTGCCATTAGCGCTCAAGGTATTGGCCGTGCAAAACCCAGAGGTCCATGTGACGGTGCTGTATGGTTTGAATGAGGCCCTGATGCCCTGGGTGAAGCAGGGTGAGGTTGACTTTGCATTGTCTTCGGTACCTGCCAGATCAACAGATGCCGAGTTGGCCCATGACTACCTTTTAACAGAGGGTGCCACCGTGGTGGCCCGCTCAGACCATCCCTTGGCAAAACACAAAGTGGTCAACCCCAGCATGTTGGTGAAGTTTCCATGGATTTTGCCTAGACAGAGGGAGTTAGAGCGACTTGCGTTTGATGATTATTTTGCCTCTCACGATTTGGAGCCGCCCGTGGCCCAAGTTGAAACCACCTCCACAGTGCTGATGAAGTCCATGGTGATGCAGAGTGATGCCTTGACCTTTATTCCCAAGGAATTAGTTTATTGGGAGGTCAGAGCAGGGCAATTGAAAGCACTTGAGGCCACAGGCAATCAGTGGGAAAGGCGGGTGGGCATCACCCGTCGTCGAAAAGGGACGCTCAGTCCCGCCAGTAAATTATTGATGCAAGCCGTGAAGTCTGTCGCTCAAGATTTTTAAAATCAAACGCCCAAATAGCGCGTCCACAATTGCCGGTCTTCTCGCAGCGCGTCAGAACTGCCTTTCCAAGCCACCTGTCCTCGTTCGATGATCAGGTGATGTGAGGCAATCTCTATCAATCGATTGACATATTTGTCGACAACGATCAAGGTTTGCCCTTCGTTGCAGAGCAGTCGCAAACATCGCCAAATTTCTTCTCGAATGAGTGGTGCCAAGCCCTCTGTGGCTTCGTCCAAAATGATCAGGCGTGGGTTGGTGACCAATGCGCGGCCGATGGCCAGCATTTGTTGCTCACCCCCAGAAAGCTGAGAACCCAAATTGGATTTTCTCTCGGCCAGACGTGGAAACAATTCATAGACCCGGGCGGGCGTCCAAAGGGTTTTGCTGTGATGCCGATTGCTCAAAAAGGCGGTGAGGTGTTCGTCAACCGACAAGTTCGGAAAAACCTGTCGACCCTCGGGTACCACCGCAACGCCCAAGCGTGCAATTTTGTCAGCCGGTTGATGGGTGATGTCTTGACCGTCAAATAAAACTTGACCGCCATGAATGGATTTGAGGCCCAGAATGCTGCGAATCAAAGTTGTTTTGCCCATGCCATTGCGCCCTAGCAATCCCATCGATTCACCCGCATTCAGGCTGAAATCGATACCATACAAGACCTGACTTTCTTGGTAAGCCGATTGCACGTTGATCACTTGCAGCAAGCTCATGCGTTTTCTTCTCCCAAATAAGCGGCAATAACCTGAGGGTGGTGCCTGATTTCTTGGGGGGTACCCGTTGCAATGACGGCGCCACTGACCATCACAGAAATTCTGTCGGCCAATCTGAACACCGCGTCCATGTCATGTTCGATGAGCAAAATCGCAGATTGCTCGCGCAATTGAAGGATGAGATTCAATATGCGCTCAGATTCAACGGGACCAGCACCTGCCATGGGTTCATCCAGTAACAGCAACTTGGGTTGCGTGGCGACTGCCAGACCCAGCTCCAAAATACGTTGCTCACCATGAGCGAGCTCACTGGCTTGATGATCGGCGCGGGGTGCCAATCCCAATTCATTCAGCAGGCTCATGGCCTTGTCGGTGAGTTCGGCTTCTTGTTTGACGGGTCGCCAAAACGAAAAACTGTTGCCCGTTCGAGCTTGGATGGAAAGCGCTACATTTTCTAAGACGGTGAACGATTTAAAGAGGCGCGTAATTTGAAATGAGCGAGCCAAGCCCAATCGCACACGTTCATGGGTGGCCATGGCAGTGATGTCTTGACCTTGAAACAGAATATGACCGCTGTCACTCGAAAGCAAACCAGACAATTGCGCCACGAGACTTGTTTTTCCGGCTCCATTGGGGCCAATCAGCGCATGAATTTCATTCGGTAGAACTTGTAGACTGACATGGTCTGTGGCCCGCAAAGCGCCAAAGCTTTTGACCAAATTTTGAATATCGAGCAGAGGCTGCTGGCTCATGCATGGCCCTTTGTTTCAAGCTTTTTGCCGCGATTGAAGAAGCTCGACAAACCGCGCGGCGCCAATAGCACCACCGCCAGCAAGAACCAACCAATATAGAACTGCCAATGGACGGTGTATTCGGCGATCAAGTCTTCCAAAATGAGCAAGACCAAGGCCCCCCATAGGCCACCCGACAATGTGCCCACGCCGCCCAGAATCACCATGACCATCAAGGTGCCGGACTGTGTCCAGTGCATCAGGTTGGGGCTGACATAATTTTGATGGTTGACCATCAAGGCACCTGCCAAACCACCCAATGTGCCCGCAATGATGAACAAAATCCATTTGTAGGTGTATGCCGGAAAGCCAATGGCGTCCACACGCGTGTCATCGTCACGAATCGCCAAAATAACGCGGCCGAATCGCGATTTCATCATGCGTGAAATGATAACCAAGGTGAGCACCAAAACCAAGAGCACGACAAAGTAAAAAGTCAGATCATTTTTTAAATCAAGACCCATGCCAAAGTTAGACCGCGATTTGATGTTCAAACCTTCGTCACCACCATAGGCTTTGATGGAGTTCACCAAGTAGTAAATCATTTGCGCAAAAGCCAAAGTGATCATGATGAAGTAGACACCGCGGGTTCTCAAGGAGATGGCGCCAATCACAGCGGCGGCCAGCGCTGAGACACCCATGGCCACTGCGAAGTTAAGCCAACCGCTGGTCACTCCCTCTGTGATCATGATGCCCACAGCATAGGCACCAATGCCTACAAAGGCCGCATGACCAAAAGAAACCAAACCACCAAAACCCAAAATGAGGTTCAAACTGCACGCTGCGATGCCGTAAATCATCATGCGGCTGATCATGCTGATGTAATAGTCCTGTCCATGCGCACGCAATACCCAGGGAAGTGCAATGGCCAGTACCAGCAACAAGGTCCAAAGCCAAGGAGGAGTTTCGCGATTCATCTTGACCTTGCGTTAAGAGCGACCTGAGAACAGCCCTTGTGGGCGAACAAAGAGCACAACGGCCATCAAGAGATAGACCAAAATAGAAGCCACGGCAGGGCCCGCTGCACTCGCGAACTGTGGCGAGAAAATTTCCCGAAATAAATGTGGCAGCAGTGTGCGACCCATGGTGTCAACAAACCCCACCAAAATGGCACCCACAAAAGCTCCCCATACAGAGCCTATCCCTCCAATCACAATGACAACAAACGCCAAAATAAGGATGTTTTCCCCCATGCCAACTTGAACGGCAAGCAATGGGCCAAGCATGGCACCCGCGACTGCGCAAAGTGCGGCGCCAATGCCAAATACGCCTGTGAAGAGGACTTTGATATTGACGCCCATGGCCATGGCCATTTCACGATTGGAGGCGCCCGCACGAACCCAAGCGCCCATTCGTGTTTTGGTCACCAACACAAACAACAGCAAAGCAATGGCCAGGCCCACTGCAATGATGACCAAACGATAGCTGGGGTAGAGCAAACCAGGGATCAACTGAACAGGACCTGAAAGGGCTTGTGGCGCAGAAAGAGCAAGGTCAGAGCCCCAGATCATTCGGACGGACTCGTTGATGATGAGAATCAGTGCAAACGTGGCCAAGACCTGTGACAAGTGATCTCGCGCATAAAGCGTTCTCAGAAGAGTTGCCTCTAACAGCATGCCCACCACAGCGGTGAGTCCCACTGCCAACAAGACCCCTAACAAAAATGACTGCGTTAATTGAACCAGCCAAGCAGTTAGAAAAGCCCCCACCATGTAAAGGGCACCGTGGGCTAAGTTAATCATGTCCATGATGCCAAATACCAGCGTTAAACCCGACGCTAGCAAAAACAACATCAAACCAAACTGCAGGCCATTCAAGGCCTGCTCCAGCATCAAAATACTGCTCATGGAGAAATCTTAAATTCCCCTGTTACTTCATTGGGCAGTCTTTAACGTAGGCATCACCATGGTTTGTCAAGATGGGTTGTCCCACGATGCGATTGACCAAACGACCTTGTGAATCTTTTTGGACTTCACGCAAGTAGTAGTTTTGAATGGGGTAATGATTGGTATTGAAGCGGAAGTCGCCACGCACTGAGTTGAACTTCACAGTCTTCAAAGTTTTGATCAAGGCCTCTTTGTCTTCAATCTTACCGTTGACTGAACGCACAGCAGCATCAATGAGCAGCGCTGTGTCATAGCCTTGTGCTGCGTACAAAGTGGGCAGGCGCTTGTACTCTTTTTCAAATTCGGCTACGAATTTTTTATTGGCTTCGTTTGGCAGGTCGAGGCCCCAGTGCGCCGTGTCAAAAATGCCCATCATGTCATTTCCGACGGCGCGAATCACGTCTTGATCTGAACCGAAGCCAGGTTGAATGAGACGAACGTCTTTGTTCAAGCCTGCAGCCATGAATTGTTTGATGAAGTTGATGCCCATGCCACCTGGTAAGAAGGTGTAGACCACTTCAGGTTTGGCAGCACGAATTTCCGCCAATTCAGCGGAGTAGTCCAGTTGACCCAGTTTGGTATAGACCTCGCCAGTGACATTGCCTTTGAAGAAGCGTTTGAAACCAGCTAAGGAATCTTTGCCGGCTTGGTAGTTGGGCGCTAGCAAATACGCTGACTTCACTTTGAGGTTGGTGGCATATTGGCCAGCAGCCTCGTGGTAAGCATCATTGGGCCAGGACACTGCAAAAAAGTAAGGCGTGCACTGAGCGCCGGCAATTGGAGACGGTGCCGCATTGGGGCTAAGGTAAATTGTTTTGTTGTCTACCGCTTCTGGCAAACCTGCCAACATGATGTTGGAGAAAACGACGCCAGTTAAGAAATCAACTTTGTCGCGTTTGACATAGCGTTCGAACAATTGTTTACCGACATCGGGCTTGAATTGGTCATCAGAGATGGAAACGTCGGCTGGCAGACCGCCGAGCTTGCCGCCATTGAGCTTGACAGCCAGCAGGAAGGCATCCCGAATGTCCACGCCTAAAGCCGCAGAAGGCCCAGACAGGGTGCTGACAAAGCCAATTTTGACTTTGTCAGCAGCCAAAGCGGGCTGAATGGTCAAGGTAGCGGCAACTGTAAGGGCGACAAGACTTTTAACTAGCGGAAAAGACATGATGAACTCCTGATGAGACCAATAAAAAAGAAAACGTGCACCAAAATGGCAACACGTCATTCTTTGCCGAAACCAGTGACGTAAGTAATCGGGGTTTTCCCGTTCCATTCGTTAATAAGTTAGCCAATCCAGCCTGGTAGCCATGTGGCGATCCCAGGTATCAAAAAGACAGCCGTTAACAAAATTAAGCTCATGACCACATAAGGACCGACGGCCAAGAAAATATGTGTCATGGTGACTGAGGGAGGTGCGACACCGCGCATGGTCATCAGCAGCAAACCGTGGGGTGGTAGTAACAAGCCCAATTGCATGCAAATGAGGAACATCACACCAAACCAAATAGGGTCGATCCCTAGAGATGTCACGATAGGCATGAAGATGGGTAAGGTGATCATCATCATGCTCACTTGGTCCACAAAGATGCCCAAGAAGATGAGGATCAGCATCATGCCAACCACAATCCAAGAGGTCGACAAGCCTTGACCTGTGATGAATTGCACCAAACCTGTACTTGCACCGGAGAAGGAAAGTATTTGGGCAAAGGTGGTGGCGCCTAAAATAATGAACAAAATCATACCGGAGATGCCGGCTGTCCCCTTGAGTGATTTCAGCACCGCATCCCACTTCAGTACCCTGTAGCAAGCGGCCAACACCATGGTGGCAAAAGCGCCCAGTGCGGCACATTCTGTTGGTGTAGCCCAACCCGCAGCCAATGCGCCCACCACCACGCCAAAAATAGACAGGGTGGGCAAGACATAAGCAAAGAAAGGCTGCCAGCGGTCCCAGCCTTTGTGCTCGATCAAATTGGTTTCAGTCGGTGCTAAATGAGGGCTGATGCGCACGCGAATGATGATCCATGCAACGAAACAAATGGACAGCAATAAACCGGGCACGACACCGCCAATGAGCAGCTTGGAAATTGAAATGCCAGACAAAGAACCCAGCAAAACAGTTAAAGCCGAGGGTGGAATAAGCATGTCGACAGCACCAATGGCCATGATGGGGCCCGTGGCAATGGTGGGGTGATAGCCTCTGGCCAGCATGACCGGAAGCATGAGTGAACCCAGCATGGCTGTTGTGGCAATGGTGGACCCAGAGATGGCTGAAAATACCGTGCCTGCCACCACGGCCACCACGGCCAAGCGGCCCGGTACTCGCATGATGAGACGCTCTACACCTTCAATGACTTTGAAAGCCAAGCCCGTGTGGAACAGAATTTCACCCATGAGCACAAAAAGGGGAATGGGTGTCAGAGAAAAGGCCATGACTGAGCTGACACTGCTGCGAACCAACTGAACCATGCCTGGTTCGCCGCCCATATAAAGCCAAGCGCCAATGATGTTGATGCTGATGAAGGTCAGGGCGACGGGCATGCCAATGAACAGCAAAACCGTTGAGCCGCCCAACATGAGGCAAGCGGCAAATTGCCAACTGCTCATGCGGCGCTTACCGCATCGTGGCGCGGACCTCGTTCAGCCAGCCAAAGTCTGTGCATCCGAAACAGCATTTCAATGCTGAGCAAGCCAAACACCAGGGGAAGAGGTACCAAAGACCACCATTCTGGTGTGACCAGTGTTTTGATGTTCAACGAGTTGGCGCTGTAGCTGGCCCAAGTGGCTTGAGCACCATAAAAGCTCATTACCAGACAACAAGCGAGCCCTAGGAGATCACCCACCCATTCGAACCCCCAGGCCACCCGCTTTGGAAGGGCTTGCAAAATAATGTCAACGCGGATGTGTTGGCCTTGACGCAAAAGCCAAGGTGCAACACACAAAGTGACTGCGTACAAAATAAATTCTGAAACCTCGTTGCTCCAGCCGATGCCTTGAGGCCCTCCACTGATAGCAAAGTTTCGCAAGGCGACATCGGTCACGATAAGGAGCATCATGAACAACAACATCAGGCATCCAAGCAAAGCCAGGGCTGAAATAAATCGCCCATAGGCTTCAGAAAATTTCGCAATCATTTACTGAACAAAGATTTGAAGCGGCCTGCAATTTCAGGACTCTGCTTCAATGCAGAAGTCCATGCGACGTCATAGGCCTTGTCTTTGAAAGCCTTTGCACCTGCGGCATCAAAGGCAATGGTTTGAATGCCGGCTTTGGCTTGGCGGGCTGTTTCTTCTGTACCGTATTTTCCCCAGAATGTATTTTCAGCTTCTAAGGCAAGCAACTGTTTTTGCAAATAGTTACGCTGTGCATCGGTGAGCTTTTTAAATGCAGGCAGGTTCATCACCAATGACACTTCGGCATCATAGAAACCGGGGTCAATTCGAAACTTTGTTTTCTCATGCCAATTAAAGTCAAAAATGCCACCAATGGGCCAACCGTAGCCATCGACAACGCCGCGCTCTAGAGCGGTATAAACCTCACCCGGTGGGGTTGTGATGACGTTGGCGTTAAGCGCTTGGAAAAAATCTCGGTAAACCGGTGTGATTCGAATTTTCTGACCGCTCAAATCAGCTTTGTCAACTTTTTTATTGGTGTAAATGTGAAAGGGTTGGTTTTCAACCATGCGTGCTAAATATTGCATGTTGCCTTTTTCGTTCCAAACCTTGTTGATGGCATCAAAAGCGCCATTTTTGCGTTGCTCAGCCACCGGGATTTGGGTGAGTTTCAAAAAGTCAGCTTCAGGCATCACATTGGTATAAAAGGCGCCTGTGTTCAAGGCCATGTCCACCACACCTGTCTTCACCGCATTGCCCACCTCAAAGGTTGGGATGGCTTTGGGGCCGCCAATGAAATTGATTTGCAAGACCCCTTTGCCTTCAGCATTGACCTTGCTAATCCAGGGCAGCATGTGTTGAACATAGATGCCGTTTTCTCCAAACGCGCTGACCAAACGAAGTGTCACCTCCTGTGCCAATACAGTTGCACTGGTAGAGGCCGCAAGGGCCAAGACCAATGCTGATTTGATGAGTTTTGTTTTCATGGTGAGGGGTCTCCTGGTTGAAGGTTTCAGTTAAATGGGCTTGTGCCTAAATTCAGTATCAGCTAGGTTGCAGTAAACCTTGAGCCTTTAAGCTTGTCAACAGTGCTTGTTCTGAGTCGTCGCTCAAGGCAATTTTTTGAAGTTGTTGCAACTTGTTTGCAGCATCAGGCTCATGTTGAAATTGTGGCAGTGCTTTCATCAAGCGCTGGAAATTACGCCAGCCCCGACTGTGAGTGTCGCCGTAGCCTTTGACCAACTGCTGCGCTCGAATCACTTGCAAGGCAAGCTTTTCGTTAACTTTCAGCAGTCCTGTAATTGAGCTCAGCCAAGCGCTGATACGCTCTTGTTCAATTGAATAACGCAAAGAGAAAGGTCGTGTGGCGCGCAGCGAGGCAACAGCGTATAACAACAAATAACCCCTGAGGGAAGTGGTTTTGACAATCCGGCCCTGTTTTGTGAAACGTCCGACCAGTTGCCGTGCCCATGTCGTCCGGAGCAGCCATCTTCCTAAAGCGGTTGGAAGTGTATCTGCAATTTCTTCTAGGCGAGGATGTAAAAATTCGTTAATGTCTAACTGTTGTGCTTCATTTTGTTTAACTTCAAGACGCACTCTTTCAAATCGAGAGCGACGAATTTTCAAATCAGCCACGCGAACCGTGTCCTCATAACTCATCCACAATGCCAAGTGCCTGGCTGATTCGTTCACGATATCGTCGCCTAAATCGTTGGCAGGGGCCATTTGGTTCAATGACGCCAATCTGTCCAAATAAAGTGTGGCGTAAGGCTCACTTTGATAGTCAGTTAAGCGGGCAATGCCAGCCAAAAGCTTGGCATGAGCGGCGGGTCGGAATTCATTGTGAATTCTCCTCGCCATGTCTTGAAGTCGTGGGCCTACCTCTGGCAGCTTTGTTTGAGAGATTGCTTCAGATTGAGGCAATGGGGCAAGTATTCCCGTCCTCAATTGACGTCCCGCTTCTTCATAAGCGGCTGCAAATGCCTGAAGGCTGGAGGCCACCCCAATCCTACCGCGTTGAATGGTTTCTTCAAATTGTTCGCGGGCGAAGGGCAGTTGGCCTGACGCTGCCAATGCGCCATACAAAGCAGGTCCAATCAAGCTTCCAAAATTTTCTGACATCGCCGAAAAATCGGCAGCAATGAATTGCTTTGCAGCGGCTTTGGCGCCGGCGAGTAACTTGTCAGAGTCCATTCGCCCATCCCCCATGGCAATGCGCTCTGTCATTGCATACACACGGTGAGAAGAAGTAATCAAGGTAGTTCGCTGTGGGTTCACCAAGCCGCGCTGAAGTGCGCGGCCCGCTTCCATCAACTCAGAGGCCAGCACGATATCGACATGACCAGGAAAGGGGCTGAGCGCGAAAACCGGTTGCCTTCCTTCAGGAATGCTGGCCTTGTCAAACATTTCAAGGTAATAAACAGTGGCACCGGTTCGTTGCGCGACGCCGGGAACTGAAGTGGTTTGAGCCACAAAACCATTGTGTTCCGCTAAATCCACCAGCCAGTCTGCGAGCACGCCACCGCCTTCACCACCCATCGCCAAAATGGCAATGGTGATGGCGCGGGATTGGGGTTTTGTCGTGGTCATTGGTTTCATTCAGACCGCAGCCGAAATGCCCTCAAGCCTGCGCTCAATTCGATTTTGTAATCGGCCAATGACCCAGTTGCGAATTTTTACTTTGAACCTGTCCCATCCGCTGGGATTGTTGATAATTTCAGCTCGGTAAAAAGAGGGGCACAAAACGGCCGCATGGGCCACTTCTCCGCATAAACCGCAGCCCACGCAGCTGTCGGCCACCGCTACAACGGGATCCGTTCGCAAGGAATCTGGATTGGTTTTGATGCTCAAAGAAGGGCAGCCCGACAAGCGAATGCAGGAGTGGTCACCGGTGCAAGTGTCTGGGTCAACGCCAAACTTTTCACGAACGACACGCTCGCCTTGTTTGATACGTTGCTTAATTTGCGGCTTCACTCTGCGCTGGCGGTTGAGCATGCATTCACTTTGCGCCACGACCACCTTGGGGCCTTTGGTTTGAGTGGTCAAGGCATCACGAAGTGCGCCTCGCATTTGATCCAGGTTATAGGTGTGCGTGACAGTTTTGACCCAGTCCACCCCAACACCTTTGACAGCCTTTTCAATCGTGTTGTTGGTGCTTCGAATCGGATTGATGGCTTTGGAAGATAAAACGTCTTGGCCGCCTGTTGCTGCTGAATAGCCATTGTCAACCACCAATAAAACATTGTCGGTTTGATTGAAAACCGCATTGCCTACGCCACTGGTCAGTCCGTTATGCCAAAAGCCGCCATCGCCCATGATGGCCATGGTGCGATGCTCTGTTTCTGGTGTATTAAAGGCGGAGGCACCAGCCCAGCCCAATCCGTAGCCCATGGTGGTGGCACCGATGTTGAAGGGCGGCAAAATAGAAAAGAGGTGACAACCAATGTCGCAACTGATGTGTCGGGGCCCGAGTTCTTTTTCTAAGAGTTTGATGGCGGTGAAGATGGGACGTTCCGGGCAACCTGTACAGAAAGAAGGAGGGCGCGGTAGAACTTGCGCTGTCGCATCTGCAACAGCCTTGATCATCAGGGCCGTACTTTGAACTGCTGGCACTGAATTTGATGACGCACTTAGCAATTCAGGCGCATAACGTTCAACAAAACTTTTCACGCCTTGCAAAATGACGCCACCCGTGTACTCGCCCGCCATGGGAAGAAATTCTTTGCCATGAACGCGTGTCTGTAAATCAGCTTTGCGCAAGATGGCGTGGATATTTTGTTCGATGAAGTCCGGTTGACCTTCTTCCACAATAAGTAGCCCGCGTTTGCCCGTGCAGAAAGTCTTGAACTCATCGTCCACAAGCGGATAGGTCACATTCAAAACATAAAGCGGAATTTTGGATTCACCAAAGGCATCGGCCAAGCCCAATACTTCCAGTGCACGGAGCACACCGTTGTACATGCCGCCTTGCAAGACAATGCCAAAGTCTTTGGCTGAGCTTGAAAAAAATTCATTGATCTGATGTTCTTGGATGAACTTGACAGCAGCAGGCCACCGATCTTTGATCTTTTCTTGTTCATGCATGTAGCTAGAGGGTGGTAGCACTATCCGATTGACATCTCGTTTGGGATGTTCAATGGCATCTTTCAACGTGAAGGCGGGGCGCACATTGTCTTTTGTAGAAAAGTGCCCATGCACATGACAAGCGCGAATTCGGAGTTCCAACATCACAGGTGTATTGCTCGCCTCAGACAACTCAAAGCCTTTTTCCACGGCATTCACAATGCTGGGTAAATTGGGCCTGGGGTCTAGCAACCAAACTTGAGATTTCATGGCGAAAGCATGTGAACGCTCCTGCATGATGCTTGAGCCTTCACCATAGTCCTCGCCCACAATGAGCATGGCGCCGCCAATCACGCCCCCTGAAGCTAAATTGGCCAGAGCATCGGATGCCACATTGGTGCCGACTGTTGATTTAAAGGTCACGGCGCCACGAAGTGGGTAGTTCACAGAGGCAGCCAAGGTGGCGGTGGCGGTGGCTTCAGAGGCGCTGTGTTCAAAATGAACGCCCAAATCAGACAAAATATCGTTAGCGTCGGTGAGAACGTCCATCAAATGTGAAATGGGCGCGCCTTGGTAGCCTGCGACGTAAGAAACACCGGACTGCAGCAAAGCCTTGGTCACCGCCAAAATACCTTCGCCGTGGAATTCTTCCCCAGCACCCAGCTTGAGTTTTTCGACTTCTGCAAGAAATGAACGTTCTGCCATTTGGGTGTGTCTTTTTTAAACGAATTCAGATGTGAATTCATAATTTAAAGCAATTTAGGCCAGTTTTCTATATTCGGCAAATAGATAAATCAAATGATTCGCATTGGTTTCATGAATAATAGGGCCTAACCCTGAGGAGGCAATTGTTATGAATTTTCGACAACTTGATCTCAACCTTTTGCGAGTGATGGTGGCCATTCACAGAACAGGTTCGGTCACTTTAGCGGGCAAGTCCTTGGCTTTGTCTCAACCCGCCACAAGCAATGCCTTAGCTCGTTTGCGTGACTATTTTGAGGATGAGTTGTTTGTTCGGTCACCTACTGGACTCACACCCACAAGACTGTGCGAGCAGTTGGCAACAGATGTACATGAACAATTGCTGGCCATGGAGTCTATGTTGATAGGCCGACAAGAGTTTGAACCTGTAAGCGCTGAGGTGCATTGGAAAATATCTTTGTCCGATCTGGGCGAAATGATGTTTCTGCCAAGACTGGCTGCTGCGTTGCGCGCTGATGCGCCTCATGCCCGCTTGTCTAATATCTCCGTCAACGCAGCCCAGGTCACTGCGGCACTTGAGTCTCGGGAGATTGATTTGGCTTTGGGCATCTTGGCGCCAGAACATCGCGGTATCCGTTCAGAGTTGCTTTTCAACGAACGGTATATGGCAGTGACTTCATTGAATTGGAAGCCCTTGAGTGGCAGAGTGGGTAAAACCTTGACTTTAGAACAGTTGCGGCAATCTGGCTTTGCAGTAGCGTCACCCACTGCAACTTTTCACGGCAGTGTAGAAAAAATGCTGACAAAAATGAAGTTGGAAGAGCGAATTTTTTTGCGATCAAGACACTTTAGTGCCATGCCCGATATTGCGCGGCAAACCGATTTGATTGCCATCATTCCGGAGATGTTTGTGCGTGAGTTGCAGTTGCGCCAAGACCTTCGAATTTGGGACATCACCGATGCCCCAGTTTATGAGGTGCGAATGGTTTGGCACAAAAGTACTGACAACGATTCTCGTCATATTTGGATGCGAAGTCAGGTTTGCAGTTTGTTTCAGCGCCATTTCAAAGTTCCTACAAAACGTTGACTAGACTAACAAATTGATCATAGACCCAAGCTACCTGCTGCACCGTTGAAAGTCCATCGACCGTGAAATATGCGTGCAATATCTCAATGAAATGAGAGGGCAAAAAGTCACCCAGAAGTCCTCAGCGCAATAATCCGTTGCGGTAAAAAAGCAAAAAGCACCGCGCAAGGAGATGCTTTTTTTTAGGTGGCTCCTCGACCTGGGCTCGAACCGGCTGCCGTTAATGAGAAGCGCGTGCCCATATCAAACGTTCAGCCGGGGGTTCTGTGGTCAAAACTTAGATTGACGTGCATGCCAATTTTTACCAGTCATGACACGTTTTTGCTCGGTCGACGGCTAAAACCAATCAACAAAAAAATCAGCACCTCGCTCTCCACCCACCAGACTTTAGTAGTTGTCTACCAACATGGGGGAATGCCATACACCCTGCGACTGTATATCTTTAAATGGTCTGAAAACAAATGTAACCCTTGGCCACCAAGTTGTGGCAAATACTTGGGGTCATGATAGGTGACGCGCATCCGCCAAAATCATCTCTGCACCTTTTTCTGCAACCATCAAAGTGGGCGCATTCGAATTACCCGAGGTGCAGCTAGGTAAGATGGATGCATCCACGACACGAAGACCTTTCAAGCCTTTCACCCTTAATTGCGGATCAACCACCGCATTTTCACTGGTTCCCATTCGACAAGTTCCCACCAAGTGATAACCTGAGACACCTTTTTCTCGTGCATAGTCGATCCATTGCGCATCCGATTGCGTTGCTGTTCCGGGCAAAGTTTCCTTGATTCCCCATCGACTTAGCGCAGGCATAGAAAAGATTTCACGCGCCAGACGCAAGCCCGCCAGCAGTGCGCTGCAATCCCCAGATTCGCTTAAATAATTAGGCTGGATAGATGGCATCTGCGACGGGTCAGTCGAGCGAATACGTACTGATCCATTGCTTTCAGGGTAAGACTGGTAGACAGATATGGTCATTCCACCCTGACGCTCAAGTTGGTAAGTTCCAGGCTCGAAGCTTGCCGGAGCAAAACTCAGCTGCAAGTCTGGTGCTGTTAAATTTGGATGACTCTTGGCAAACGCAGCGCAAGTGCTGGCCCCCATCGTTAGCACACCACGTCCCATCGTCATATAGTTGATCAGTTCAGAGGCCAGTGCCAAGCCCCGCGTGCGTTCATTCAATGTTCCAATACCGCTGACTCGCTGCGTAAGGCGCACAGAATAATGATCACGTAGATTTTGGCCAACACCCTCTTGGTTCAAGACCACTGGAATGGCCAACGAGTTGAGCAATTTGGCAGGCCCAACCCCTGAGAGTTGCAACAATTGAGGGGAGCGAATTGCACCACAGGAAACGATGATTTCTTTCCGTGCTTTCACATCAAAGGTCTGCCCGTCACACAACACCTCAGCTGCTACAGCACGTGTGCCTTCAAATACAATTCTTTTCGCCAGGGTGCCTGTCTTAATTTGCAAATTGCTTCGCGCCCGCGCATGGCGCAAATAAGTTTGCGCCGGGCCCATCCGAAAACGACCTTGCCGATTTTGATGAAAAGCGGCAGCACCCTCTCGCTCATCACCATTCAATGTATCGCGAACCGTCAAACCCGCTTGCCCGCAAGCTTGCAAAAATGCAGTGCTCAAGTCATGTTGCTTAACGAAGCTCGATACGGGCATTCGTTTGTGAGGCGCTTCGCCATTGATGTTTTCTAGTTTATTGTAAAAAGGCAGTACATCCTCAAAGGACCATCCTTGACAGCCGGCTTCGAGCCAGCGTAGGTGTTCAGCTCTTGTGCTGCGTACATAAAGCATGCCATTCAAAGATCCTGTGCCGCCCAACATTTTTCCCTGGGGATAGGCAATTACACGGCCGTTACAGGATGCTTGAGGATCAGACCCATAGCGCCAACTCAGATTTGGATTGTTCAGTAGGCTCAGAAAGCCTGCAGGAATATGAATAAATGGACTGAAATCGCGAGGACCAGCTTCTAAAAGTAAGACCTCGAATTTTCCACTTTCCGAAAGTCGGTCAGCCAAAACGCAACCGGCACTGCCACCGCCGATGATGAGGTAATCAACTTCTAAAGGCGGAGATTGAATGCTCATTGCTTTATCTTCATTGAAAAATAGACCGCCAGCTAGCGTTGTTCAGCGCTTGACAGAGCACCAGCTCCCTTGCATCTTCAAAACGCCTAAAGTGCCTATGGCTGTCGGAATCAATGGTTCATCATTTTTTCAACACTTCCGGCAACCAAGTGGACAGCCCTGGAACGTAAGTGAGCAGCGCCAACGCAGCAATCAAGGCAAACACAAAGGGCCCAATTTCCTTCACGATCAAGCCTAAATGTGTTTTTGACACAGAGCTGGCAACAAACATCAAAACCCCCACGGGTGGTGTGATTTGACCAATGACCAGATTGACAAGAAGAACGATACCAAAATGCAATAAGTTGATTTGCAAATCTGTTAGAAGCGGAATCAGGATAGGCACAAGAATGATCATGATTGCCAATGTTTCCATGAACATGCCTGCAATCAGCAGGGCGATGTTAAGGATCAACAATATGACCCATGGTTCTCTGGAAATGGAAGTCAAGAGCTCCGCCACATGTTGCGGTGCTTGTTCAACACCTAAAATCCATCCAAACGGTGCGGCACCTGCCGCAATTACTAAAATTGCAGCAGTTTCGCGGCCTGTGGTCAGCAAAATTTCTGGCAGCCCTTTCCAGGTCAGTGTGCGGTAAACAAACAGTCCCACAACCAGGGAGTAGGCGCATGCCACTGCCGCAATTTCCGTGGCTGTGAAAACACCCATTCGAAACCCAAGCAAAATCAGAATTGGCATGGCCAGCGCCCACAGAGCCTCTTTGAATGCATGCCAAAGCCTTTGCCCGCTGAATCCGGCATCTTTTGGAAAACCACGCTGGTGTGCAGTGATGCCAATCACCAACATCATCGCCAACGCCATGATCAAACCTGGTATCAGGCCGGCAATAAATAGATCACCCAAAGAAACGTTCGCCTGCCAGGCGTAGATCACCATCAAAATGGATGGCGGAATGATCGGCCCCAAGGTGGCTGCAGCAGCGCAAACAGCAGCAGCGAAGCCTTGCCCGTAGCCTGCTTGAGTTAACTGGGGCACGAATACACGTGATGTCGCTGCGCAATCAGCAACCGAAGAGCCGGAAATTCCGGAAAGAAATACGTTTCCTACGATGGCCGTTTGCGCCAGGCCTCCTCTGATATGGCCGACAAAGGCCCTTGTGAAATTGAACAATCGTTCGCTGATGCCGGACTCGTTCATCAAACTTCCCGCTAGAGTGAACAGAGGCACCGCCAGCAAAGGGAACGACTGAACACTGGTGGCGACACGCTGAGCTACGACTGAAACTGGAATACCCTCCAATCCAATGACCAACATGGATGAGCCCAGCATTGCAAAGCCTATCGGCATTCCCAGCAGGAGCAAAGCGACAAATACACACAATAGCAAAGTTAGCATGGGGTTCTCAAACTTGAGCTGAATCAATCACAGTTTCTGTCGCGTTTTGAAAAACTTTCTCTGGTCCCTCCACCAGCAAAATGATGCTGCCGTGGAAAAGAGTCAAGGCAAAGCCAATCGGCATGGCTATGAAGGTCCAGCCCATCGATAGGCCCAGCATCGGCGTGTGACTTCCCCAAACGCCGAATGTGTGAGAGCAACCTGCGTAAACGGCAGCCAGAAAAACAATCAGCCCTGCGGCACATGCCAAATAGCCCACTGATCGCCGGGCCGGGTTAGACAACCTCAGAATCAAGATATCGATTCGAATGTGCATCTTTGACCGTAAAGCAGACGGTACGCCCAGCATGACCATCCAGACAAAAAAAGTGACAACAATTTCCTCGGACCAGGTCAGTGGGTTGTTGAATACATACCGAAGTACGACACCTAATCCGAGAAGCACTGCCAGCGTCGCCATCATGACCATGATGAGCAAATCTTCCAGACGTGCAAGACGCCTATCAATGGTCTTGAGAGTTGACAGCATCCGGATTATTTTCCGCCACGCATGCGATCAATTTCTGTACGAACTCGCTTCCAGTGCTCTGTGCCCCAACGCGCCTCCAAGCGTGAATAAACTGGTGTCATCTTGGCAGAGAATGCATCCCGATCAGGGTTATCAATGATCTTTATCTTGCCGGATTTGCGAATGTCCTCCAGCATAGAAACCTCCCGGGCTTGTTGCATCTCGGAATTCTTGGCCGATGACGCTGCCGCTTCATCAATCAACAGTTTTTGCAATTCTGGCTTGAGCTTATCAAGGCTGCTCTTATTGATGAGGATGGTGTTGTTCTGAAGCATGTGGCGGGTCATGGACAACACCCCCTGCACTTCATAGAACTTGCGTGAATAGATAGTAGGAATTGGATTTTCCTGACCATCAACGGTCTTTTGCTGAAGCGCCGTGTAAACCTCACCAAAAGGAATCGGTGTTGGCGCCGCCCCAAAACCCCTCACCATCTCTACCCAAATCGGCGACTCGGGCACTCGCACTTTCAGTCCTGCCATGTCTTCGGGTTTTCGAACTTCCTTGTTAGAAAAGGTGAAATTGCGCCAGCCCCAGTACCAAATTTTGCTCAAAGGAACAATGTTGTGTTTGTCTTTCAACTCCGTCCAAAT